>CAYYOE010000471.1:0-2448 GCA_964473055.1 uncultured Rhodobacterales bacterium
TCGGTGATGCCGAGGTGTATCGGGGCGTCCGTCGCCTCGGCCAGTTGCTGGTAGGCCGCGGCGGCCAGGAACACATCGGACGCCTTGCAGGAAATCTTGAACTCGTGGAAATCGTTGTCCTGCAACAGCTTGATATGGTCGAGCCCGGATTCCACCATCGCCTCGGGGCATGGCTCGCCGTACTTTTCCAGCAGGTCGCGTTCCAGCGATCCGGCGTTCACCCCGATGCGGATGGAACAGCCGTGGTCGCGGGCGGCCTTCACGACCTCTTTCACGCGGGCGGCGTCGCCGATGTTGCCGGGGTTGATGCGCAGGCAGGCCGCGCCCGCCTCGGCCGCCTCGATCGCGCGGCGATAGTGGAAGTGGATATCGGCGACGATGGGCACCGGGCTTTGCCGCACGATGTCCCGCAGGGCGCGCGTGCTGTCCTCGTCGGGCGTGGACACCCGCACGATGTCGGCGCCCGCATCGACACAGGCCAGCACCTGCGCCACCGTTGCCGCCACATCCGTCGTGTCGGTGTTGGTCATCGTCTGCACGGTAATGGGCGCGTCGCCGCCTACCGGTACGGCGCCCACCATGATCTGCCGCGACTTGCGTCGGTAGATGTTGCGCCAGGGACGGATGTGGTTCAGCGACATGGGGTCGGGGCCTTTCGCGGCACGGGCCTGAAGCGATCTTGCCCCTAGATAGCCCGCGGCCAGCAGGCCCGCAACGCGCGCGTCATTCGGCGGGGGGGTCCCCCGCCGCCTGGGCCAGTGCGACATGTTGCGCCAGGTCGCGGTCAGCGTTCAGGTCGGCCAGTTGATAGCGCTCGGTCAGCGCATCGACCGACAGGGCCACATCGCGCACCACCGCGCCGGATCCACCCGCCGGCCCGAAGGTCTCGCCATTCACGCCGAAGTAAAGCGAACCGGCATTGCCGGCCCGCAGGCGCACGGGTTCGTCCATCGCCGGGATGACGTAGCGTTCGCCCGAATCGAGGATCTTCTCGAACAGGATCGTCCCGCCGGCGGTCTGCACCCTGACCCAGGACGGACGCACCGCGAAGATCACCACTTCGGGCGGCGGTGCCGTCACCTGCACGTCGCCTTCGAACAGGCCGCCCGTCTGCATCGCGCCAAGCGCCTCGGCCAGCGCGGCGTCGATCCCGCCGACGCTGCCGCCGGAGGTGACAGACCGTTCCGTTCCGCCGGTCGCCACGCCCACCGACGTCGGGTCGATCGCGGCGATGGGCCCGTCGCGGGCCACCATGATCGGCGTGTCGAAGGGTTGCGCGCGATACAGTCGGTCGAGCGATTCCAGGGTCGGTCCCTCGGCATGCACGGTGTCGCTGCGCCCTTCGCCCGGCTGCGCGGTCATCGGGGCCGGCGCCATCGGGTCGATGCTGGCCACCACGCCGGGCGGCTGGTCGACGGGCGTCAACTGGACGCGCTGGACTTCCTGGAACAGCGACCAGCCGCCGTATCCCAGCCCGACGACCATCGCCAGAAGCACGGCGATCGACCCCAGCGCGCCGGGTTCGATCTGCGAGAACGCGGCCGGTGTCTTGGGAAAGAACGGTGCGGACGGTTCGGCAAAGGGATCGCGCAGGTGATCGCCCGGCGTCGTCGGCTCGGAGGATTTGCGCGACCTCGGTCCCGAAGCCCCCGGTGCCATGCCGTGCAGGACGGCGAACTTGCCTTCCTCGCAGAATTTCTCGTAGGCCCACTCCGGGTCCAGGCCCAGGTAACGCGCGTAGGACCGCACATACCCCGCGACAAACCCGGGCGTCTCGAACGCAGTCGGGTCGGCGTTCTCGATGGCGGCGATATAGGTGGCCTTGATCTTCAGGTCGCGCTGCACGTCAAGCAGGGACTTGCCAAGCGTTGCCCGCTCGCCCCGCATGACGTCGCCAAGCCGCACCACATAGTCGTCGAAGCCCTTTGGCCCCGGCGGAGGTTCGACTGGCGGAGGATCACCCCATCGCCCGATCATGTGGCCTGCCCCAAGCGTTCGTCGGCGTCGTCTCGCACATGCCCCACGATTCGCCACTATCGCAGGTGCGTTAGGGCTTTCTTACCACAATGAAAAGGGGGCTGCACCCGGAACGGGCCTATCCGGCCAGGGCTTGGCGATTCAACGCGCATCGCGACCAGAGCGCATCCAGCCCCCGGACAAGTGCATCCATTTCCAGCGGCCCATGCACGGGCGACGGCGTGAAGCGCAGCCGTTCCGTGCCGCGCGGCACCGTGGGGAAGTTGATCGGCTGCACATAGATGCCGTGATCGTACAGCAGCCAGTCCGACAAGGCCTTGGTGTGCTTGGGATCGCCGACGATCAGGGGCACGATGTGCGACCCGTGGTCGATGATCGGCAGGCCCAGACCCTTCAGCCGGGTTTTCAGCACCCGTGCGCGTTCCTGGTGCTTGTCACGCAGGGACGAATCCGTCTTCAGATGCCGCACGC
>CAYYOE010000472.1:0-1238 GCA_964473055.1 uncultured Rhodobacterales bacterium
CTGATCGCGGCCCATGCCGAGGTGCCCCAACTCATGCCCTACCTGCACCTGCCGGTGCAGTCGGGGTCGGACCGCATCCTGAAGGCGATGAACCGCAAGCATACCGCCGACAGCTACCTGCGGCTGATCGAGCGCCTGTATGCCGCCCGCCCCGATCTGATGCTGTCGGGCGACTTCATCGTTGGCTTTCCGGGCGAGACGGATGCCGATTTCGACGCGACGCTCGACATCGTGCGCCGGTCGCGCACGGGCATGGCGTTCACCTTCAAGTATTCCCCCCGCCCCGGCACACCCGCCGCCGAGCGCAAGACGCAGGTGCCCGAGGACGTGAAGGATGCGCGCCTGCAGGCGCTTCAGGCACTGGTGACCGAGCAGCAGCGCGCCCGCCAGGCCGGGATGGTGGGCACCACGGTAGAGGTCCTGTTCGAAAGGCCCGGCCGGATGCCCGGGCAGATGACCGGGAAGTCCGGGCACCTGGTGCCGGTGCATGTCACCGCCGAGGTGGCGGTGGGCGCGATCTGCCCTGTGCGCGTCGTGGCCTCGGAAACGAACTCGCTCCGGGGCGAGATTGTCGCCTGAACGGGACAACATCACGGATTCACGCCTTCAAGACCTTTGATTCGTCCACTCTCCGCCGCAATGATCATGCAAGGGTCGAGGCAACGGCGCGTGTTGTATTGCCGGGAGGCGTGTGTGGTGACGAGTGTTTTTGGTCGCAATGGCCTTGATCGAGGGCTTCGGCATTTGTCTGACGGGGCAGGGGCCGCGGTTCGGTTCAGGAACTGCGAGAGTGGCGCAGTCAGTCCCGACTGGGTCCTGGTGGCTGCCCTGGTAGTCGGGGTCGCCGCCGTGGCGGGTGTGTCGGTTGCCTCGGGAGTTGGACAATCGTCCGGCGCGGTCGCAACCGAACTGGCCCAGGTTTCGCCGGCGCCGGGCTATGGTCATAGACCCGACGCCCCAAGTCCCGCAGCTTCGTCCGGGCAGGACACGGCATCCCCGGAAGCCGCGGCCGCGGGCGCAGGATCGTCGGCCGGAACGAGTGCATCGGGCGCAAGCCCCCCGACATCCGGAAGTTCTGGAGCCGGAGCGGCCGGAAGCGCGGGGTCGTCAGACTCGGGCACCGCAGGTTCGGCAGACGGGTCCGGCACCGACAGCGCCCAGACCGACGATGGTGGCACCTCGGGCAACGGTGCTGCACCTGGCAACGGGAACGGCAGTTCCAGTGCGGGTGGCGGTTC
>CAYYOE010000472.1:1338-2426 GCA_964473055.1 uncultured Rhodobacterales bacterium
GGGTGGCGGTTCACAGGGTGGCGGCGGCGGAGGAGGCACCAGTAGCGGCGGCTCGGGCAGTGGGGATTCGGCCCCCTGCGACGATGGCAACGCAGCCGATCCAGGTTCGGCAGGCTGCTGATTCAGGCATCCACCATCTACAAGTTGTGTCTTTCCGCCTCGCGTCACATGGATGTCGCTTGCATGACCGGGGGATTCGGGGGCAGCATCGCGGCATGGACGCATCCTTCCGCCCCTGATCCGGAGAAACACTTGGGCATCAGCGCGCTTACGCCCCCGACCGTTCCCGATGGTGTCCACGAGACGCTTCTGGAGTTTCCCGACAATCGACTGCTGATCGATCTCTGCGGCCAGTTCGACCGCAACCTTGCCCAGATCGAGCACCAGACCGGCGTGCAGCTTCTGCGGCGCGGCAATCAGGTGATCGTGGCGGGCGATCGCGCGTCGCGCGACCATGCCGCCGAAGTGCTGATGGTGCTGTACCAGCGGCTGGAACAGGGCCGCGACATCGACGCGGGTGCCATAGATGCCGAGATCCGCATGGGTGGGACGGCCTCGGGCGGCCAGACAGGCGGACCAGACGGCAGCGCCCCTGGCGGATCGGCGGGTGGCGACCAGATGGAATTGTTCCAGGGCGGACGGATCGAGATCCGCACGCGCAAGAAGGTGGTCGAGCCGCGGACCGAGGCGCAGAAGGCCTATGTCCGCGCACTGTTCGAGAACGAGTTGAACTTCGGCATCGGCCCGGCGGGGACCGGCAAGACCTATCTCGCCGTCGCCGTGGGCGTGACGCTGTTCCTCGGCGGGCATGTGGACCGGATCGTGCTGTCGCGCCCCGCGGTCGAGGCCGGCGAACGGCTGGGCTTCCTGCCGGGCGACATGAAGGACAAGGTCGACCCCTACATGCAGCCGCTCTACGACGCGCTGAACGATTTCATCCCGGCCAAGCAGGTGGAAAAGCTGCTGGCCGAAAAAAGGATCGAGATCGCGCCGCTGGCCTTCATGCGGGGGCGCACACTGTCCAATGCCTTTGTCGTGCTGGACGAGGCGCAGAACGCCACGACCATGCAGATGAAGATGTTCCTGAC
>CAYYOE010000473.1:0-2417 GCA_964473055.1 uncultured Rhodobacterales bacterium
TCGAGGACTTTGCCCGCGTCGCCTGCGCCACGTTCTTTCACCCCTGCGGCACGGCGCGGATGGGGTCGGACCCGGGGGCCGTCTGCTCGCCCCGGCTGGCGGTGCAGGGCACGCAGGGCCTGTGGATCGCCGATGCCAGCGTGATCCCCGAGATCCCCAGCTGCAATACCCATTGGCCCGTCACCATGATCGGTGAACGCGCGGCCCGTTTCGTGATGGAGGACGCATGACACCGGACCTGATCGTGACTGCTGCCGCGGTCGTCACCATGGACGACCGGCTGACGGTGATCCCCGACGGCGCGGTGGCGCTGGCGGGGCCGGTGATCGTGGGCGTAGGCAGGGCGGCAGACCTGACCGCGGCGCATCCGGGCGTGCCGGTGCGGGCGCATGGGAACGCGGTGCTGATGCCGGGGCTGATCAACGCGCATGCCCATTCGGGGTTCCTGCGCGGCACGGCGGAACACCTGCCGGTCTGGGACTGGCTGACGCTGCACATCAACCCCATGCACCGGATGCTGCGCGCGGACGAAGCCGAGGCGGCGAGCCTGTTGTGCTATGCTGAATCGCTGTTGTCCGGCGTGACCACGGTTGTGGACATGTGGCGCTACATGGACGGGTCGGCACGGGCGGCTGAGCGGCTCGGGAACCGGCTGGTGGCGGTGCCGTATGTGGGGGAGCATCCCGAATACGACTACTTCGACACGCTCGACATGAACGAGGCCTTGATTGCCGACTGGCATGGGGGAGCTTCGGGCCGAATCAGTGTCTGGGTGGGCCTGGAGCATCTGTTCTACGCCGACGAGGCCGGGCAGCGCCGGGCCATCGACATGGCGATCCGGCACGGCACGGGGTTCCACACCCATTGCAGCGAGGCCGAGATCGAGGTGGCGGAGTTCGTGCGCCGCTATGGCAAGCGGCCGATGTTCGCGTTGCGGGACCTGGGGTTCTTCGAAGCGCCCCGCACACTGATCGCCCATGCGGTGTGGCTGGACCAGTCCGAGGTGGACCTGATCGCGGGGCACAGGGTGGCGGTCGCGCATAACCCGGTGTCGAACATGAAGCTCGCGTCCGGGATCGCGCCGGTGGCGGAATACCTGGCGGCGGGGGTGCCCGTGGGTCTTGGGACCGATGGCGAGAAGGAGAACAACAACTTCGACATGTTCGAGGAGCTGAAGGCGGCATCGCTGATGGGCAAGCTGAGGAAGCTCGATGCCGCGGCGATGGACAGTTGGGACTGCCTGCGGATGGGCACGCGCCTTGGGGCGCGGGCGCTGGGGCTGGAGGCGAAGGTGGGCTCGCTCGAACCCGGCAAGCGGGCCGACATCATCGCGGTGCGCAAGGACACGCCGCGGATGACGCCGTTCTTTGCGGACGGGCCTTGGTTCAACCTGCAGCACAACCTGGTGCATGCGGTGCGCGGGTCGGACGTGGACATGGTGATGGTGGATGGCCGCGTGGTGGTGGACGGCGGACGTCTGTTGACCGGCGACATGGCGGCGATCCTGGACCGGGTGCATGCGCTGGCGCCGGGGCTGTTCGCGCGGCGGGCCGAGTGGCTCGCGGCCAACGAAAGCCGCCAGTGGACCGATGGCGCGGAGGCGTAAGGGATGGCGCTGACCGATGACGCGATCGCGCTGGACGACTGGTATGCGGTGGCGAGCCTCGATGGGCTGGCCCCGCACCGGACGCGGCTGCTGGGGCTGGATATCGACGTGGCCCCCGGGGAAGGCGCTCCGGTGGTGCGGCGCACCGATACCGGAGCGTTGTGCCCGATCCGGGTGAAATGGGGTCTGGTCTTCACGACCCTCGGGGCACCCCGGCGCGAGTTGTTCCCCATCGCCGAGGCCGACGAACCCGACCGCCGGTTCGTCCCCTGTGGCTGGGTGACGATGCGCGCGTCGGGGCTGCGGATGGTCGAGAACTTCCTCGACATGGCGCATTTCCCCTTCATCCACACGGGCGTCCTGGGCGACGAGCCGCACACCGAGGTGCCGCGCTATGACAGCGAGATCCGGCGTGACGTGGACGAGGTCTGGGCGACGAACTGCACCTTCTTCCAGAGCCGGATCGCGGCGACCGAAAGTGCGGGCGATTTCGTGCACCTGACCTATCGGGTGCCCGCGCCGTTTGCGGTGATGCTGTACCGGGTGTGCCCCAGCGCGCCCGACCGGTTGGATGCCATCGTGATGTTCGTGCAGCCGATGGAAGAGACGGTGAGCCGCGCCATCGCGCTGATGTGGCTGGTGGATGACGTGTCCTCGCAGACCGAGTTGTTGCGGTTCGAGCAGGTGATCTTCCTGCAGGACCGGATCGTTGTCGAGAACCAGCGCCCCCTGCGCCTGCCGCTGGAGCCGCGCGCCGAGGTGCCGACACGGGCGGATTCGTCCTCCATCGCCTATCGCCGGTGGCTGAAGG
>CAYYOE010000474.1:0-2382 GCA_964473055.1 uncultured Rhodobacterales bacterium
TGGATCGTGGTCATCGACCCGTCATGGCCGGTGTTCATCGCCTGCAGCATGTCGATGACTTCCTCGCCGCGCGTTTCGCCGACGATGATCCGGTCGGGACGCATCCGCAGGGCGTTGCGCAGACAGTCGCGCTGGGTGACGGCCCCCTTGCCTTCCACGTTCGGCGGGCGGCTTTCCATCCTGCCCACATGGATCTGCTGGAGCTGAAGTTCGGCCGTGTCCTCGATCGTCAGGACGCGTTCGGTCGGGTCGATGAAGGACGACAGCGCGTTCAGCGTGGTGGTCTTGCCCGAACCCGTCCCGCCCGAGACGATGATGTTCAAACGGCAGGACACGGCGGCCTGAAGGTAGGCGGCCATTTCCTCGGTGAAGGCGCCGAAGCGCACCAGGTCGTCGACGGCCAGCTTTTCCTTCTTGAACTTACGAATCGACACCAGCGACCCGTCCACCGCGATCGGCGGCACCATCGCGTTGAAGCGCGACCCGTCGGCCAGGCGGGCGTCGACATAGGGGTTCGATTCATCGACGCGGCGGCCCACGGCGGACACGATCTTGTCGATGATCCGCAGCAGGTGGCGTTCGTCCTTGAAGGTGGTGTCGGTCAGTTGCAGCTTGCCCGCGCGTTCCACGAACACCTGGTTCGGGCCGTTGACCAGGATATCGTTGATCGTCTCGTCCTTCAGCAGGGGTTCCAGCGGGCCAAGGCCCGTGACCTCGTCCAGCAGTTCCTGCACCAGGTTGACGCGTTCCTCGCGGTTCAGGACGACCGACAGTTCCTCCAGCGCCTCGCCGGTGATCGCCGAGATCTCGGCGCGCAGATCCTGTTCGCTCGCCTTGTCCAGCGCGGCCAGGTTCAGGCTGTCCAGCAGCCGCTTGTGCAGTTCGACCTTGATGTCGGACAGGCGTTCCTTGCGCTTGCGGTCCTTGTCGGCGGGGACGACATGCGCGGAAACCTGCGCCGGGCGCCGCATCGACGCAGGCGCGGCCGCCGCCGGGGCGGCGTCGCGCGCCGCGGGGGGCGCGATGTCGATCGAATGCACCTTGGCCCCGGCACTGGACGGGGCGGATGCGGCCGGTTTCTTGTACTTGGAAAACACGGGGGGCGACCTTTCCTGACGGGGTTCAGCCGGCCTCGGCGGCAGACTTGTTCAAGGCGTGCAGCGACGTCGCAAGCTTGAGGATTTCCTTGCGCAGCGGGTTTTTCGGCGCCATCTCGGCCAGGCTTGTGCCGTGGTCGCCGCATTGCGCGATCTGCTTGCCGCCGTCGGGCAACTGCACCTCGATCTGGATATCCAGGC
The DNA here is from genome assembly GCA_964473055.1 of uncultured Rhodobacterales bacterium. Classification (GTDB taxonomy): domain Bacteria; phylum Pseudomonadota; class Alphaproteobacteria; order Rhodobacterales; family Rhodobacteraceae; genus UBA996. The sequence goes on from CAYYOE010000474.1 coordinate 1,299, forward strand.
TTTCGGCCAGCCGCTTGACCCGGCTCTTGCCCGACAGGTCGGTGAAGCCGGGCGCGCGGTTCAGGATGTAGCGCAGCTTTTCGTGGGGCAGTTCCTCGCCCTTCAGCAGCCGGACCAGCCGCAACGTGTTCTGCGCCGACCGCATGTCGATTTCCAGCGGTGCGAAATACACATGCGCCGCGGACAGGACCGCCTCGGTCCAGGACACGACGGTATGGGGCATGTCGATCACGACATAGTCGAAGTTCTCGCGGGCCTTCTCGATCAACCGCTTGATGTCGTCCGACGAAATCAGGTCGAGCGGCACCATTTCGGACGGCGCCGTCAGGACATGCAGGGTGTCCTTGTAGGTGACGATCGCCTGAAGGAAGGACTCGTTGTCCATGGACGACGTGTCGGACAGAAGCTCGAAGACCGCCTCGCGCCGGGGCAGGTCAAGATAGGTGGCAACCGAACCCATCTGCAGGTCGAGGTCCATGATCAGGACCTTGGGCCCGGGCTTGGCGTCCTTGCCGGTGCCGCCCATGTTGGCAAGTTCCCAGGCCAGGTTGACGGCAAAGGTGGTGGCCCCGGTGCCGCCGGCCAGTCCGTGGACGGGCAGGACCACGCCATCGCGCGACGGGCCGCCGCGTCCGTGGGCCAGGTCGGGATGAATCGCGGTCGGGGCCGGTGGCGGCTGGCGCAGACGTTCGATCGCGTCGTGCAGCGCGCCTTCGGGAAGGGGGTAGGGGACGAATTCCTCGGCCCCGAGCTTCAGAAGCTGGTGCAGCGCGATCGGGCTGACTTCCTCGGCAATCACGATGACCTTGATCTTGCGCGCCGTGGCCGTCTTGATCAGGTCCGCGATTGTCGGAAGTGCGCCCTCGTCCTCGTCGTCGATGGCGACCGCCACGAATTCCAGCGTGTTGGCCTCGGGCTGGGACAGGAACGCCTTGGCGTCATCGAAGGTCAGGTCGCCCCAGCTTTCGCCCAGCTCCTGCTCCATGTCCTCGATCAGCAGATCGAACTTTCGCACATCCCGCGATATCGTGCAGGCGAGAATCGGTGCCGGTTCTGGCTGCAATGCGACTTTCCCGCTCATCTG
>CAYYOE010000475.1:0-2381 GCA_964473055.1 uncultured Rhodobacterales bacterium
CCCCGCAGTTCGGGCACTTCGACCTGGGTCGAAACGCCTGTCAGAAGCCAGGCAATGGCCGGAAGCCCGACCAGCCCGACCAGCCACCAAGGCCAGACCGCGTGGCGTTGTCCGGTCAGGTCTTGCAGCCTTTTGGCGCGGACTTGAAGGACAATGGCCCCCAGGCAGCCCAAGCCGAAAGCCCAGAACACGGGCGACACGTCGCCATCGAAGACCAGCTTTGGCAGGAACAGCCCGCGATTGTTCACGAACGCCCAGCCCCCGAGCGACACGCTGTCGCGCGGCAGGGGCAGTTGTCGCAAGATGGCAAAATACCAGAAGAACAACTGCAAGAGCAGCGGCACATTGCGGAAGATCTCGATGTAGACCGTCGCCAGCCGTGCGACCAGCCAGTTGCGCGATACCCGCGCCAGACCCAGACCAAAGCCCAGGATACTTGCCAGAACGACGCCAAAGGCCGACAGGACAAGCGTGTTCGTCACGGCAACCCAGAACGCACGACCATAGGAGGAATCCGCCGAGAAGGGCAGGAAGGCCAGCGACACGTCAAACCCCGCGCGGCCTGTCAGAAAGCCGAAGCCGGATGCCACGCCCTGCCGTTGCAGGTTGGCTTGCGTGTTCAGAAACAGAAACTGCACAAGCCAGATCAGCCCTGCCAGAAACAGTGCCTGCACCACAATCGACCTGATCCTGGACCGGGTCCAGAACGGTTTGCGCGGAGGACTGAGTGTCATGACATTCTCGCACGCGCCGCAGGCGGCGCGTCAAAGGAAGGGAAAGGGGACGGCCGTGGCCGCCCCCGATCACATTACTTGAAGGGCATCGCGTACTGAATGCCGCCGTTGGTGTAGAGTTCGTTCAGCCCGCGTGCAATCTTCAACGGGGTGTCGGGACCGAGGTGGCGCGCCCAGAGCTCGCCATAGTTGCCCGAGACCGAAATCGCGCGGCTGGCCCAGTCGTTGTCGAGGCCAACCCATTCGCCCACCGGAGTATCGCTGGCGCCCAGAAGGCGCTTCACGTCCGGGCTGCCGTCTGCCTTCATCTCGTCGATGTTGGCGGCGGTGATGCCGAGTTCCTCGGCAGCGATCAGGGCATAGACCGTCCAGGTCACGATGTCGAACCACTGGTCGTCACCGTGGCGCACGGCGGGGGCGAGCGGCTCTTTCGAAATCGTCACGGGCAGGATCACATGCTCGGCCGGGTTCTGCATGACCAGCCGCCGTGCCGCGAGGCCGGAGAGGTCGGAGGTGTAGACATCGCAGCGCCCTGCATCATAGGCCGCCAGAACCTCGTCGGCTTTCTCGAACCGGACAGGGTCGTAGGTCATGTCGTTGGCCGCGAAGAAATCCGCAACGTTCAGTTCCGAGGTGGAACCCGAAGATACACAGACCGTGGCGCCGTCGAAATCCATGGCCGAGGTCAGGCCCGAGGATTCGCGGACCATGAAGCCCTGGCCATCGTAGAACACGACCGGCGCAAAGTTCAGCCCAAGCGCGGTGTCGCGGTTCAGCGTGCGCGTGGTCGTGCGTGACAGGATGTCGACCTCGCCCGATTGCAGGGCCGTGAACCGCTCGGTGTTGGACAGGGGCGTGTAGCGGACAGCGTCCGCGTCCGACAGGACCGCTGCGGCGACGGCGCGGCAGATGTCCACGTCGAAGCCTACCCAGTTGCCGGCATTGTCGGGGTTCGAAAATCCCGGCACGCCTTGCGTCACGCCGCAAAGCACGTGGCCCCGCGCTTTGACGTCGTCCGTCGTTCCGGCCATCACGGCGCCGGAACCGGCCAGCAGTGCGACCGTCGTCAGTGTCAGTGTCTTCTTCATCGTTTGCTATCCCTGTTGAGGTTGCGGAAGGATCACGCCGCCTGTCTGCGCAGGCGTTCGAAGATCTCGATCAGACGGTCGAATTCCTCGACCGTGTTGTAGTGGACGGCAGACACCCGGATCACGCCGTCGCCGCTGGCAAGCGCCAGACCATCGACCAGACGCCGGGAATGGAAATCCCCGAAACGGATGCCGATGCCAGAAGGATCAACCGCCTGAACAACCGCCTTCGACGACGTGCCGTCGATGACGAAGGATACCGTCGGGACGCGCCGCGCCTGATCCGGCGACGGGTCGCCGATGATCGTGACGTCATTGCGCGCGTTCAGGTAATCCAGCAGCCGCCGCGACAGGTCTTCCTCGTGATCGGCAATGACGGAAAAGGCCGCCTCTACCGCTGCGCGCCCGCTGGCGATGATGCCGTGGGCCGAGGCGAAGGCCTCCAGGTAGTCGATGACACCGATGCAGCCGTAGGCCAGTTCGTAGTTCGGGTTGCCCGGCTCGAGCTTGGCCGGAACCTTGTCCTCGCCGTAGAAGGCATGGTTGATGTTGCCCACCT
>CAYYOE010000476.1:0-2381 GCA_964473055.1 uncultured Rhodobacterales bacterium
CCCCGCAGTTCGGGCACTTCGACCTGGGTCGAAACGCCTGTCAGAAGCCAGGCAAGGACCGGAAGTCCGACCAGCCCGACCAGCCACCAAGGCCAGACAGCGCGGCGTTGTCCGGTCAGGTCTTGCAGCCTTCTGGCGCGGACTTGAAAGACAATGGCCGCCAGGAAGCCCAAGCCGAAAGCCCAGAACACGGGCGACACATCGCCATCGAAGATCAGCTTGGGCAGGAACAGTCCACGATTGTTCAGGAACGCCCAGCCCCCGAGCGACACGCTGTCGCGCGGCAGGGGCAGTTGCCGCAAGATGGCGAAATACCAGAAGAACAACTGCAAGAGCAGCGGCACGTTGCGGAAGATCTCGATGTAGACCGTCGCCAGCCGTGCAATCAGCCAGTTGCGCGATACCCGCGCCAGACCCAGACCAAAGCCCAGGATACTTGCCAGAACGACGCCAAAGGCCGACAGGACAAGCGTGTTCGTCACGGCAACCCAGAACGCACGACCATAGGAGGAATCCGCCGAGAAGGGCAGGAAGGCCAGCGACACGTCAAACCCCGCGCGGCCTGTCAGAAAGCCGAAGCCGGATGCCACGCCCTGCCGTTGCAGGTTGGCTTGCGTGTTCAGAAACAGAAACTGCACAAGCCAGATCAGCCCTGCCAGAAACAGTGCCTGCACCACAATCGACCTGATCCTGGACCGGGTCCAGAACGGTTTGCGCGGAGGACTGAGTGTCATGACATTCTCGCACGCGCCGCAGGCGGCGCGTCAAAGGAAGGGAAAGGGGACGGCCGTGGCCGCCCCCGATCACATTACTTGAAGGGCATCGCGTACTGAATGCCGCCGTTGGTGTAGAGTTCGTTCAGCCCGCGTGCAATCTTCAACGGGGTGTCGGGACCGAGGTGGCGCGCCCAGAGCTCGCCATAGTTGCCCGAGACCGAAATCGCGCGGCTGGCCCAGTCGTTGTCGAGGCCAACCCATTCGCCCACCGGAGTATCGCTGGCGCCCAGAAGGCGCTTCACGTCCGGGCTGCCGTCTGCCTTCATCTCGTCGATGTTGGCGGCGGTGATGCCGAGTTCCTCGGCAGCGATCAGGGCATAGACCGTCCAGGTCACGATGTCGAACCACTGGTCGTCACCGTGGCGCACGGCGGGGGCGAGCGGCTCTTTCGAAATCGTCACGGGCAGGATCACATGCTCGGCCGGGTTCTGCATGACCAGCCGCCGTGCCGCGAGGCCGGAGAGGTCGGAGGTGTAGACATCGCAGCGCCCTGCATCATAGGCCGCCAGAACCTCGTCGGCTTTCTCGAACCGGACAGGGTCGTAGGTCATGTCGTTGGCCGCGAAGAAATCCGCAACGTTCAGTTCCGAGGTGGAACCCGAAGATACACAGACCGTGGCGCCGTCGAAATCCATGGCCGAGGTCAGGCCCGAGGATTCGCGGACCATGAAGCCCTGGCCATCGTAGAACACGACCGGCGCAAAGTTCAGCCCAAGCGCGGTGTCGCGGTTCAGCGTGCGCGTGGTCGTGCGTGACAGGATGTCGACCTCGCCCGATTGCAGGGCCGTGAACCGCTCGGTGTTGGACAGGGGCGTGTAGCGGACAGCGTCCGCGTCCGACAGGACCGCTGCGGCGACGGCGCGGCAGATGTCCACGTCGAAGCCTACCCAGTTCCCGGCATTGTCGGGGTTCGAAAACCCCGGCACGCCCTGCGTCACGCCGCACAGCACGTGGCCCCGTGCCTTGACGTCATCCACCGTCCCCGCCATCGCGGCGCCGGATCCGGCCAGTAGTGCGACCGTCGTTATTGTCAGTGTCTTCTTCATCGTATGATTTCCCCGTTGAGGTTGCGGAAAGGTCACGCCGCCTGTCTGCGCAGGCGTTCCAAGATCTCGATCAGACGGTCGATTTCCTCGACCGTGTTGTAGTGGACGGCGGAGACCCGGATCACGCCGTCGCCGCTGGCAAGCGCCAGACCGTCCACGAGGCGCCGGGAGTGGAAGTCTCCGAAACGGATGCCGATGCCGGAAGGATCAACCGCCTGAACAACCGCCTTCGACGACGTGCCGTCGATGACGAAGGATACCGTCGGGACGCGCCTTGCCTGATCCGGCGACGGGTCGCCGATGATCGTGACATCATTGCGGGCGTTCAGGTAATCCAGCAGCCGCTGCGACAGGTCTTCCTCGTGATCGGCAATGAGGGAAAAGGCCGCCTCGACCGCCGCGCGCCCGCTGGCGTTGATGCCGTGGGCCGAGGTGAAGGCCTCCAGGTAGTCGATGACGCCGATGCAGCCATAGGCCAGTTCGTAGTTCGGGTTACCGGGTTCAAGCTTGGCCGGAACCTTGTCCTCGCCGTAGAAGGCATGGTTGATGTTGCCCACCT
>CAYYOE010000477.1:0-2379 GCA_964473055.1 uncultured Rhodobacterales bacterium
GCCCGCACCACCCGCTCGTAGTCCTCGGCCACCTGCCGGGTCAGCGCGCCGACCTCGAAGTTGTAGTCGCCGATCTGGCCAACGGGCGTCACCTCGGCGGCGGTGCCGGTCAGCCAGCACTGCTGGAAGCTTTCCAGTTCGTTCGGCATGATATGGCGCTCGTGCACCTTGATCTGGCGCTCGCCCAGAAGGCCGATCACCGTGCGGCGCGTCAGCCCCGACAGGAAGCAGTCGGCCAGCGGCGTATGCACCTCGCCGTCCTTCACGAAGAAGATGTTCGCGCCCGTCGCCTCGGCCACATAGCCGCGATAGTCGAACATCATCGCGTCGGAACAGCCCTTGGCCTCGGCCTCGTGCTTGGACATGGTGCAGATCATGTACAGCCCCGCCGCCTTGGCATGGCTCGGCGCAGTTTCGGGGCTGGGGCGCTTCCAGCGCGCGATATCCAGCTTCGCGCCCTTGAACTTGGCATCGCCGTAGTAGCTGCCCCAGGCCCAGGCGGCGATGGCCAGCCGTACGGGGTTGCGCCGCGACGACACGCCCATGTCCTCGCCCGCGCCGCGCCAGGCGAGCGCGCGCACATAGGCGTCGGCAAAGCCGTTCTCGGCCAGCACCTGCGCCTTGGCGGCCTCGATCTCGTCCACCGTCCAGGGGATCTCCATCCCCAACGTGTTGGCCGAATAATGCAGCCGTTCCGAGTGGTCGCGCGACAGGAAGATCGTGCCGCCATAGGCGCGCTCGCCCTCGAACACGGCCGAGGCATAGTGCATCGCGTGGGTCAGGATGTGCACGTTGGCCCCGCGCCAGGGCACCATCTGCCCGTCGAGCCAGATCATCCCGTCACGATCGTCATAGCCGGCCATGAAGCATCCTTTCGGCAAGCGAAACATAGGTTGTTGCGCGTGCCGTCGTCCCGTGGGAAGAAAGTTGCGCAGGTGATGGCTGTCGCTAGCAACCCGGTCTTGGAAAGTCAACAAGACTGACGTAAAATGAATTGGGGTCGATCACCATTGGACGGAGGACTGCGGATGGCCGAAGGTGGACAGGGCGGCGGCGAGGCGCTTCTGTTCCTGACGGACGAACAGTTGCGCAAGGGCATCGAGGCGATGTTCTTCGCATACCGCGGCTTCACGGCCGATCCCGACCGCATCCTCGCCCAGCACGGGTTCGGTCGCGCGCACCATCGCGCGATCCACTTCATCGGCCGCAGTCCCGGCACGTCGGTCAACAATCTTCTTGCGATCCTGGGCGTCACCAAACAGTCCCTGAACCGGGTCTTGCGCGCGCTGATCGAGGCGGGGCTGGTCGACAGCCGCGTGGGTCGCCGCGACAAGCGGGAACGGCATCTTTATCTCACAGCCGCCGGCGAGGCGCTGGAACGCGAACTGTCAGACGCGCAGCGCGCCCGGATGCGGGCGGCCTACCGGGCCGCCGGGGCGCAGTCGGTCGCCGGTTTCCGCACCGTTCTGGAGGCGATGATGGACCCTGAACAGAGAAGGCAGTTCCAGGCCCTTCGCGAGGCCGGCCCATGACCGCCGCTTCCGACGTTCACCTGCTGATTGTCGATGATGACGACCGGATCCGCGGCCTGTTGCAGAAGTTCCTGATCCGGAATGGCTTCTATGCCACGGCCGCGCGGGACGCCGCGCATGCCCGGCGTATCCTGTCCGGGCTCGACTTCGACCTGATCATCCTCGACGTGATGATGCCGGGCGAGGACGGTCTCGCCTTTACCCGGTCGCTGCGCGAACGGATCGACACGCCGATCATCCTGCTGACCGCGCGCGGTGAAACCGACGACCGGATCATCGGGCTGGAGGCCGGGGCCGACGACTACCTGCCCAAACCCTTCGAGCCGAAGGAACTGCTGCTCCGGATCAACGCGATCCTGCGCCGGATCCCGCAGACGCAGGTGGACGGGCCGAAACTGATCCACCTCGGCCCGATCCGCTACGATACCGACAAGGGCGAGATGTGGCGCGGCGAGGCGCCGGTGCGGCTGACCGCGACCGAGGCGCAATTGATGCGGCTGTTCGCGACGAAACCGGGCGAGGCGCTGACACGGCAGCAGCTGGTCGAGGATCTGGGGCGCGGGGGTGGGCGCGACGGGCCAGGGGCGCAGGAACGCGCGGTCGACGTGCAGATCACCCGTTTGCGGCGCAAGATCGAACCTGACCCGAAGCAGCCGCGCTACCTGCAGACGGTGCGGGGTTCGGGCTACATGCTGCAGCCGGATTAGGGGGTTTGGCATAGGTCTGCGCCGCGAAGATGCGGCGCTCCCCGCCCGGATCAGCCGCGTGAGCCACCCTGCGTTCAGCAGCCCGGCTGAAGAAGTCAGGCCCTATTCCGGCGGGAACCGCCATTTCGCCCGCCGCGGCA
>CAYYOE010000478.1:0-2350 GCA_964473055.1 uncultured Rhodobacterales bacterium
GCTACGGGTTCAACAGCGGGCTGAACATCTCGGAAGAGATGTCGCGCTACTTCTTCGTCTGGCTGACCTTTCTGGGTGCGATCCTCGCGTTCCGGGACCACGCCCATGTCGGCGTGGAAACCTTCGTGCGGCTTCTGGGTCGGCGGGGGAGGATCGTTTGCGTGGCACTGTCCAACCTCATCATCCTGGTCTGCGCGGTGATCCTCTTGTGGGGGACGTGGAAGCAGCACGGGATCAATGCCTCGATGACCGCGCCGGTGGTCGGGCTGTCGATGATCTGGGTGTTCGGCGTGACCTATATCACCGGGGCGGCGATCGGGATGATTGCGCTGGTCCGCATGGTGCTGGCGATGACGGGGCGGGTCTCGGCGGCGGAAATGGCGCGGATAACGGGTGAGTATGATCCGGTGGAGGTGCCGCGGTGATCCTTGGCGTCTTCCTTGGCACCCTTTTCTTCGGGCTGGCGCTGGGCGTTCCGGTCGCCTTTGCACTGATATTCTGTGCCGTGGTGCTGATGTCCTGGATGGGCATCTTCAACCCGCAGATCGTCAGCCAGCAGATGGTCACAGGGGCGAACACCTTCACCTTGCTGGCGATTCCGTTCTTCCTGCTGGCAGGCGAGTTGATGAACGCGGGCGGGCTGTCGAAGCGGATCGTCGATTTCGCGGTGGCCTGCGTGGGGCATATCCGCGGGGGACTTGGCTATGTGACCGTGATCGCGGCCGTGGTCATGGCGTCCCTGTCCGGGTCGGCTGCGGCGGATTCGGCCGCGCTGGCCGCGATCCTGATCCCGATGATGCGCGAGGCGGGCTACAACGTGCCCCGCGCGGCGGGCCTGATGGCTGCGGGTGGCGTGATCGCGCCGGTGATCCCGCCCTCCATCGCCTTCATCATCTTCGGCGTGGCCGCGAACGTGTCGATCACCGCGCTGTTCATGGGGGGGATCGTTCCTGGCCTGATGATGGCGATCTCGCTGATCGTCGCCTGGGCGATCGTGTCGCGTCGCGACAACGTGGTGCCGCTACCGCGCCGATCGGGGCGGGAACGGTGGGCCGCGACTGTGCGCGCAAGCTGGGCGCTGGTGATGCCGGTGATCATCCTCGGCGGCATCCGGTTCGGTGTTTTCACACCGACCGAGGCCGCGGTGGTGGCGGCCGTCTATGCCCTGTTCGTCGGCATGGTGATCTACCGCGAACTGAAGCCCGCGGCGCTGTATCGCGTGTTTCTAAACGCGGCCAAGATGACTGCGGTTGTCCTGTTCCTCGTGTCGGCGGCGCTGGTGACGTCCTGGCTGATCACGCGGGCGAACATCCCCGCCGAGATCACCCGCTTCCTGGCGCCAGTGATCGACAGTCCTCGGCTTCTGATGCTGGTGATCGTCCTGTTGATCCTTGTGGTCGGCACGGTGCTGGACCTGGCGCCCACCATTCTGATCCTGGCGCCGGTCCTGATGCCGGTGATCTCGGCAGCCGGGATCGATCCGGTCTACTTCGGGATCATCTTCGTGATGACGACCTGTATCGGCCTTATGACCCCGCCGGTCGGCGTGGTATTGAATGTGGTCAGCGGCGTCGCGCGCGTGCCGCTTGGCCAGGTGATCGTGGGGGTATCGCCCTTCCTGCTGGCGCAGGTGGGCGTCCTGTTCCTGCTGATCGCCTTCCCGGAGTTCGTCCTTCTGCCGCTCTCGGTGCTGCGGTGAGGACCCACTGAACGACAATCCACGAAAGGGAGGAAAGACCATGAAAAGACTGAAAGCCAACGCGAAACTCACGGTGACAACGGCATTGACCGTGGTGCTGGCACTGCCCGCCATGGCGCAGGTCAGCACGCGCACGATCACCCTGTCGAACGGCGTGGCCGAATCGCACCCGGTGGGCAACGGCGTCGTCGCAATGCGTGAGTGCATCACCGAGAAGACGAACGGTGCCTGGACACTGAACGCGTTCTGGTCCTCGGCGCTGGGCGATGACCTGACCGCTACACAGGCGCTGCGCTCGGGCACACAGGAGATGGTGATCACCTCGACCTCGCCCCTGGTGGGGATCGAGCCGGCGCTTGGCGTGTTCGACCTGCCATTCCTTTTCAACAGCGCGGCCGAAGCCGACGCGGTGCTGGACGGATCCTTCGGCGACATGATGTCCGAGAAGATGACAGGCTCGGGCCTCGTGAACCTCGCCTGGTGGGAGAACGGGTTCCGCAACCTGACGAACTCGGTCCGGCCGATCACCCGGCTGGAGGATTTCGATGGTCTGCGGGTGCGCGTGATGCAGAACAACATCTTCCTCGACACCTTCCAGACGCTCGGCACCAACGCCACGCCGATGGCCTTCGGCGAGGTCTTCACCGCGCT
>CAYYOE010000479.1:0-2349 GCA_964473055.1 uncultured Rhodobacterales bacterium
CGCGTGGCGGATGCCGTGAAGAAGCTCGGCCTGGCCCATGTCGTCGTCACCTCCGTGGACCGCGACGACCTGCCCGACGGCGGGGCGGAGCATTTCGCGATGACGATCCGCGCGATCCGCCGCCACGCGCCGGGCACCACGATCGAGGTTCTGGTGCCCGACTTCCTGCGCTGCGGCCCCGACGCCCTGGAAACGGTGGTGGCCGCGAAACCCGACGTCTTCAACCACAACCTCGAGACGGTGCCGGGCCTCTACCCCGAGGTGCGCCCCGGCGCGCGCTACTTCCACTCGCTGCGGCTGTTGCAACGGGTGAAGGAACTCGACCCCGCGATGTTCACCAAGTCCGGCATCATGGTCGGCCTGGGCGAGGACCGGCAGGGTGTCCTGCAGGTGATGGACGACATGCGCAGCGCGGACGTCGATTTCCTGACCATCGGCCAGTACCTGCAACCGACGCCGAAACACCACCGCGTGGATCGCTTCGTCACGCCCGAGGAATTCGCGGCCTACGAGACCGCCGCCCGGGGCAAGGGGTTCCTGATGGTCTCGGCCACGCCGCTCACCCGGTCGTCCTACCACGCGGGCGAGGATTTCGCCCGCCTGCGCGCGGCCCGCGCGGCGAAACTCGGTCGCGGCTGACCCGCCGTCCCGGCGCGCGCGCCCTTCATCCTTGCCCAAATACCTCACGGGGGCGCGGGGGTGTGAAACCCCCGCTGCTGCCCTTCCTGCCGCGCCTCACGCCGCCTTAGGGCGCAGCCAAAGCCAGATCAGCGATCCGCCCGCCAGCACCAGGAACGGCGCCATGGCGAGGTTGACCGCGTTCCACCCTGCCATGGCATCGCCGCCCGAGCAGTTCATCAGCCCGCCCGAGGCGAGCGAGGCGACGGTCACCCCGCCGAACACCAGCATGTCGTTCAGCCCCTGCACCGCGCCGCGTTCCTCGGGGCGGTGCGCGGCCGTCAGCATTGCCGTGGCACCGATGAAGCCAAAGTTCCAGCCGATCCCCAGCAGGACCAGCGACACGTAGAAGTGCCCCAGCTCCACCCCCGTCAGCGCCACGACCCCGGCGGCAGCAAGGATCGCAAGGCCTGCGGCCACGATGCGTTCCACGCCGAAGCGCGCGATCAGGTGTCCCGTGAAGAACGAGGGCGCGAACATGGCCAGCACATGGGCCGACACGATGTCGGCGGCGTTCCCGGTGGTGAAGCCGCAGCCCACCACGGCCAGCGGCGTGGAGGTCATCACCAGGTTCATCAGCGCATAGCTGACCAGCCCGCAGATGATCGCCACGAGGATGCGCGGCTCGCGCAGCAGCTCGCGCCGGGACCGGCCCCTGGGGGCATCGGCCCCGGGCGGGACCGGGCGCGGGATGTCCAGCGCGGCAAACAGCGTGGACCCGGCCAGGTTCAGGAAGATCACCGCCAGGAACACGCCCAGAAACGGCACCACGAAGGCATCGGCCGTCAGCTTGACGATCTGCGGCCCGATGATCGCCGACACCAGCCCCCCGGCCATGACGTAGGAAATCGCCTTGGGCCGGAACGCCGGGCTGGCAGTGTCGGTGGCCGCAAAGCGGTAGAACCCCTGCGTGCCCATGTAGACGCCCATCAGAAGCGCGCCCGCGCAGAACAGCGCGAAACTGCCCACCCACAGCCCGGCCGAGGCGACGGCAGCCCCCAGCGCGCCCAGGAACGCCCCCGTCACGAAACCCGCCCGCCGCCCGTTGCGCGCCATGAACGACGACATCGGCTGCGCGGTCAGCATCGAGCCCAGCACGACCAGCGAGATCGGCAGGGTCGCGAGGCACGGATTGGGCGCCAGCGACTGCCCGGCCAGTCCGCCCACGGTGAAGATCATCGGCATCTGCGCACCGAGGATCGCCTGGGCGGCCACCAGGACGGCGACGTTTCGCTTCGCGCGGCGGTCGTCCGGGGTGGGGTCGGAGAGGGAGATATGCGCCATGCGGCATGGCTAGTCCCGGCGGGGGGGGAAGAAAAGCCTCAATCCGCCGGGATGCTCAGGCAGCGATGCTCAGGCGGGCGCGATCAGATGCGCGAAGGACCCCGCCACCCGGCCTGCGCGCAGGCCCATGGGGGGCAGGGCGGTGCCTTCGGCATCGGTGGCCGTGAACAGCGGCGGGCCGGCGGCATGGAGCGTTGTGGCATAGTGGAACTCGTGCGCGGCCCAGGTGCCCCCGAACGGTCCGCCCTGCGCGGTCACGGTGCGATAGCCCAGGTGCAGGCGGCGGTCCTGGAAGCTGGTGGACAGGTCCAGAAGCCCCGCCATCGGGTGCGCGGTCCCGGCCGCATCGGTGAGGGTGCGGCCCAGCACCATGTATCCGCCGCATTC
>CAYYOE010000480.1:0-2326 GCA_964473055.1 uncultured Rhodobacterales bacterium
GCACCTCCTTCGAGGCCATGATCGCGGCGGGCTCGCCCACGCCGATCAGCCGCCCGAAGTCCAGCACGGCCAGCCGCGTCACCACCGCCGTCAGCGCGTGCAGCACATGCTCGATCCAGACGATCGTGACGCCCTGCGCGTGCAGTCCGCGGATCGTGTCGATCAGCGCCGCACATTCCGCATCCGTCAGACCGCCCGCGATCTCGTCCAGAAGCAGCAGCCGTGGCCCCGTGGCCATGGCCCGCGCCAGTTCCAGCCGCTTGCGGTCGAGCAGCGACAGCCCCCCTGCCACCGCATTGGCCCGGTGCAGCAGTTCGGTCCGGCGCAGGATGTCCACGCAGGCATCGCGCACCGCGGCCTCGGACTGGGCACGGCCGAAGCAGGCGGCGGTCACCAGGTTCTCGAACACGGTCAGCCCGCCGAAGGGCTGCGGGATCTGGAAGCTGCGCCCGACCCCCATGCGCACCCGGTCCATCGCGGGCACCCGCGTGACATCGCGGCCCATCAGCTCCACCCGGCCCGCGTCGGGCATCAGGTTGCCGGTGATCAGGTTGAACAGCGTCGACTTGCCCGCCCCGTTCGGCCCGATGATGCCCAGCGCCTCGCCCGCCTCGACCGACAGGCTGACGCCGTCGGTCACCGTCAGGGCGCCGAAGCTCTTCTTCAGGTCGGTCAGCACAAGAATTGGCACGAAGGCTCCATGGTTCGGTCCGGGCGGCGGGCCCCGTCCGGGCCGGAGGGCCCGGATGGGGAGGATGGCGTGCCCCCGCGCCAGCGGGGGCGCCGACAGGTCAGGCGAGCGCTTCCATCGTGCCGCCGGTGGGGATGTTCGGTGCGGTGGAGTTGTCCACCACCACCAGGTCGAACGCCCCGCTGTCGAGCCTGCGCCACTGCCCGCCCACAAGTTGCGTCTTGGTCACGTTCTGCGCGGCAAAGGGCGGCAACCCCTCGCCGTTCCAGGCCACGCGGCCCACGATCGTCTGCACGTCCGACGCCGCGATGGCCGCGGCCACGGCCTCGGCGTCCGCAGTGTCGTCCACGCGTCCCATCACGTCCGCCGCCATCTCGAACAGCGAATGGACGAAGCCGATGGGCTGGGTCCAGGGCCGCCCGGTCTGCGCGGTGAAATCGGCCGCGAGGTCGGCGCAGGACTGCCCCGTCAGCGACGAGGTGAACGGGTGCGTCGCCGACCACCAGACTTCGGACGACAGGTTGTGCCCGGCCTGCCCCAGCGTTTCCACCGACTGCGGGAACAGGATCGCCTTGGCCACGGTGATGATCTTCGGGTTGAACCCCTGCTGGATCGCCTGGTTGCGGAAGGTGGTGAAGTCGGGCGGGATCACCACGCCGGTGACGATCTCTGCGTTCGCCGCCTTGAAGGCGTTGATCTGCGCGGTGAAGTCGTCGGTCAGGTTCTGGAACCGGCCCGGATCGACCGTGGTGTAACCCGCACCGGCAAACCCCGGCGCCACGCCCACGTTCGGGTCGCCCCAGGCGTTGCCGTCGGCGTCGTTGGGGAACAGCCCGCCCACCTGCTTGTTGGTCTCGATCTGGTTCCACATCGCGGTGAACACCGCGATCACGTCCTCGAGCCCCCAGAAGTAGTGGAACGCGAAATCGAAGGGCCGCCAGCTGTCGGGCGCGCCGGGGTTGCCCTGCTGGCCGATGAACCACGGCTGCCAGGGCGCCTTGGTCGAGATCACGGGGATCTCCTCGGCCTCGCAGGTGGTCGCCACGGGGTTCGTCGTCTCGGGCGTCGAGGCGACGAGCATCAGCTGCACCTCGTCCTGGATGATCAGTTCCTTGGCCACGTCGGCCGCCCGGTTCGGGTTCGACTGGCTGTCCTTGACGATGATCTCGAAGTTCTGGCCGGCTTCCGTCGCGAGGAAGGCCGCGATGTTGTAGGCGTCGCTTTCGGCAAAGCCCGCCAGCGGGCCGGTCTGCGGGCTGACGTAGCCCACCTTGATCCTGGCGCCCTGCGCGATGGCCGGGGCCGCCAGGCCCCCTGCGGCCAGCGTCAGGCCGGAGGCGGCGGTGGAGCGGAGAAGTTTGCGGCGGGTGATCATCGGTTGTTCCTCCCTGGGGTCGTTTGTTGGGTCTTGTCTTGGGTTTCGCGTCAGGCGTCGGTCTCGGGTCAGGCGTCGGGGCGGCGGCCGTCCCACGCCGCCTGGAGAAGCGCGCGGATGTCGGACCGGTCGAAGGGCCGCGGGTTGGCATAGGCGTTGCGCGTCGCGATCTCGGCCGCGCGGTCGAGGTCGGCCTCGGCCAGGCCCAGATCGGCCAGGCGCAAGGGCGCGCCGATGCGCTTGGCAAAGTCCCACAGCCC
>CAYYOE010000481.1:0-2320 GCA_964473055.1 uncultured Rhodobacterales bacterium
TGGCCGCGGATCGTCGCGCAGTTCTTCAACCTCGACGCCATGCGCGCCTCGTTCCCGCGGGTGTTGCAGGGATTCTGGGTGTCGATGCGCATCTGGATCATCACGCTGGTCTGCATCGCGGCCTGGGGTCTGGTGCTGGCCGTGCTGCGGTCCTTGCGCGGTCCGGTCTTCGCGCCGTTCCGGCTGATGGTGGTCATCTACATCGACCTGTTCCGCGGCATCCCGGCGCTTCTGCTGGTCCTGCTGTTCGGCTTCGGCATCCCGGCGCTGAACCTGCCGGGCCTGCCGAATTCCGGCCTGTTCTGGGGCGCGGTCGCCATGGTCCTCAGCTATTCGGCCTATGTGGCCGAGATCTACCGCTCGGGCATCGACGCGGTGCACGAGGGGCAGCGCGCGGCGGCCCGGTCGCTTGGCCTGAGCGAATGGCAGACCATGATCCACGCGATCCTGCCCCAGGCGCTGCGCAACGTCCTGCCCGCGCTGATGAACATCGTGGTGGCCCTGCAAAAGGACGTGGCCCTTCTGTCCGTCATCGGCGTGCGGGATGCGGTGCGCGAGGCGCAGATCTACACCGCGCAGACCTTCAACTATTCCTCGCTGATCGTGGCGGCGGGGCTGTTCATGCTGGCAACCGTGCCGATGGCGCGGCTGGCCGACTGGGTCACGCGGCGCGACCGCGCGCGCCGCTTGCAGGTCGCCGGATGACGCCGAAGATCGCCGTCGAAGGCGTGACGAAGTGGTTCGGGCAGGCCTGCGTGCTGGACGACGTGTCGCTGGCCGTCGCCCCCCACGAGGTGGTGTGCCTGATCGGGGCCTCGGGGTCCGGCAAGTCAACGCTTTTACGCACCATTAACGGCCTGGTGCCGGTCGATCACGGGCGCATCCGGCTCGACGGTGTGCCGATCGACGACCCGTCCTTCGGCCGCACCGGTGTCCAGCGGCGGGTCGCGATCGTGTTCCAGTCCTACAACCTGTTCCCGCACCTCACCGTCATGGGCAACCTGACGCTCGCCCCGCGCCGCGTCCACCGCCTTCCCCGCGAGCAGGCCGAGGCACGGGCGAAGGGCCTGCTTGCCCGCTTCGGGCTGGCCGCGTTCGCCCAAAGCTACCCCGAGCAATTGTCGGGCGGGCAGCAGCAGCGCGTGGCGATCGCGCGGGCACTCGCCACCGGCCCCGACGTGCTGCTGCTGGACGAGGTCACCGCGGCGCTCGACCCCGAACTCGTGGGCGAGGTGCTGACGATCATCCGTGATCTCAAGGGCGACGGCCTGACCATGGTCATCGTCACCCACGAGATGGGCTTCGCGCGCGAGGTGGCCGACCGCGTCTGCTTCCTCGACGGCGGCCGCATCGCCGAGGACGCGCCCCCTGCCCGACTGTTCACCGCGCCTGAACACCCGCGCTGCCGGGCGTTCCTGGCGCGGATCCTTGCCGCCGGGCGGATGTGAGGCGGCGGACACCACCTGCCCGTTGGCCCATGGGGCTCGGACGTTCGGGCCTGAAGGATGCACAAGGAACATCCTTCCGGGTGGCCCTCACCCTTGCTGAAATACCTCGGGGGGAGCGAGGCGTCAGCCTCGCCGGGGGGCAGCGCCCCCCGCCCCGCCTCAGGCGCGCAGCAATTTGCGGTGCGCGCCCTGCGCCAGGCGCAGGAAATGCGCCATGAAGGGCTTGGCGCGGTCCTCGTCCCGCGTGGCGGCGTAAAGCCGCTTGACGATGCCTGCCTCGGTCAGGGGGCGGGTGACATAGTCGGAGTGATAGCGCACCTCGCGCACCACCCAGTCGGGCAGGACGGCGACGCCGCGCCCCGAGGCGACCAGCATCAGGATGACGGCGGTCAGTTCCACCTGCCGCACGGCAGCGGGTTCCACCTTGGCCGGGGTCAGCAGTTCGGTGAACACGTCCAGCCGGGCGCGATCCACCGGGTAGGTGATCAGCGTCTCGCCCCGGAAATCCTCGGCCACGACGAAGGGGCGTTCCGCCAGCGGGTGCTTCGCAGCGGCCACGAACACCGGGGCGTAGTCGAACAGGGGCGTGAAGGTCACAGCGGCCAGGTCCTCGGGATCGGAGGACACCACCACATCCACGTCCTCGCGCACCAGCGCCGGCAGGGCGCCGAAGGCCAGGCCGGGGCGGATGTCGACATCGACCTCGGGCCAGGCGCGGCGGAAATCCTCCAGCACCGGGAACAGCCAGTCGAAGCAGGCGTGGCATTCGATGGCAATGTGCAGCCGCCCCGCGCGGCCCGACCGCAAGCCGTTGAACTCCTCCTCGATCGCCTCGATCTCGGGCAGGATGCGTTCGGCCAGCCGCAGCAGGC
>CAYYOE010000482.1:0-2314 GCA_964473055.1 uncultured Rhodobacterales bacterium
AGGCAGGCCTCGATGTCGCGTCCTGACGTGAAGGGCGAGGTGCATTGCAGGAAGACCAGCCTGTCGAGACCGGGGAAGGCGGCGCGGATGATCGGGAGGGCGTGCAGCCATCCGTCTTCCGATGTTGCCGTGTCGCCCGACAGCGCCGCGGGCCGGTCTATGACCGCCGCGCCATAGGCGCGCGCTTCGGCGGCGATGGCGTGGCAGTCCGTGGATACCCAGACTGACCCCACCCCGCGGGCCGCGCGCGCGGCGCGGATGCTGCGGGCCAGCAGCGACAGCCCGCCCACGCGGGCCAGGTTCTTGCCCGGGATACCCTTCGACCCCCCCCGAGCGAGGATCAGGGCGGCGACCTGCGCGGCCGGGTTGGCGGTAATGGTGCGGTCCATTCGAGACCTCCGGTTTCCTGCCAACGCCGTATCCGCTGCACCTTGAGAAACCGTGAATTAACCCTGGTGGGGCAGGGTTGGTGCCATAGGCTCGGTTGGGGCAGGATGAACTATCTGGGGACATTGCCGGGCACGGCGCCGTCCGGGCTGCCGTTGACCGGGCTCTATCGGACGATAGGCCCCGGTGGCCCGGCGCTTGTGGCCGAATACGGCTGGGGTGCGGCCGCGCAATGGTGGTTGCTGCCCGCGGGTGGCGGCGCGCCGGTGCCGATGGCCACACCGCCGCCGTCCAGCCCGGCAAGCGCCATCCTGGCTTTCCCCGACCGCGTGGTCGAGGTGAACGCCACCGCGTTCGAGCGGGCGCTGGCCACCGGTACACCCTGGCTGATGCCGGATGGCGCGGCCCTGTCCGCGGCGCGTGTGATGGTGGCGGTGGTCGAGGGCAGGATCTATGCGGCCGAGCCCGATGGGGCGGGAATCTCGGGCTTTGCGCTTGCGGGGGGACGCCCCGGCGCGCCGCTGTCCGGTGTCTCGTCGGTCACGCAGGGCGTCACGGGGATCACGGCCCTGGCGGGTGTGGTGTCGGATGGACAGTCCTATCTGGTGGCGGCAGGGTCGGGCGGCGCCATCTCGGTCTGGCGGGTCGGGTCGGACGGCGGGCTGGCGGCCACGGGCCTGCCGGTGGACAACCCCGGCATCGGTGGGCCGGTGCGGCTGGCGACGTTCCAGGTGGACGGGATCGGCTATGTCGTGGCGGCGGGGGCGGTGTCGTCCACGCTGACGGTGATGCGGGTCGATCCGGACGGCGGCGTGACCGTGACAGATCATGTGATGGATACGCTGGCCACCCGGTTCGGCGGCGCAATGCAGCTGGATGTGCTGCAGGTGGGCGGACGCACCTATGTGGCGGCAGCAGGGGCCGATGACGGTATCAGCCTTTTCGTGCTGCGGCCCGACGGGCGGCTGCACCACCTGTCCACGGTCGAGGACACGCTGACCGCGCGGCTGGACAATCCGGGGGGGGTGGCGCTGGTGGCCGACGGCGGGTTGATCCGGGTCTATTCCGGGTCCGAGGCCATCGACGGGGTGCATCGCTTTTCCTTTTCCACCGGGAATGTCGGACAGTGGATCACCGGCGGCCCGGCGGGTGAGACGCTGGCGGGCGGCGCCGGCGACGACATGATCTTCGGGGCCGGGGGCGATGACGTGCTGTCCGGGGGCGCGGGCCATGACATCCTGATCTCGGGCGGCGGGTCGAACACGCTGACCGGTGGGACGGGGGCGGACATCTTCGTGCTGCACGCCAGCGGGCGACGCAACGTCATCACCGATTTCGAACCCGGGATTGACCGGCTGGACCTGTCGGCCTGGCCGATGTTCCGCCACGCCGGACAACTGACGGTCAGCCCCTTCGGCGCCGGGGCGACCGTGCAGTTCGGGGCAGAGGAACTGGAACTCCGGCGCGCGGGTGGCGGACAGATCAGCGCGGCCGAGGTGGCCGCCGCGCTGATCCTGACGGTGGATCGCCCGCCGATCGGCACCGATTCGGACCTTGTGGTCTATGGGACCGACGGGGCCGATGTGCTGGCGGCGCCGGGGCCGGGGGCGCGGCTGTTCGGGCGCAACGGGGATGATCTGTTCATTCCCGTCGCGGGCCCGGTCCACATGGACGGCGGTGCCGGACGCGACGGGGTGGATTATTCCTGGGCGCCCGGGCCGGTCACTGTCGACCTGACAGGTGTGCTGCCGGGCACGGGTGTGGCGGCGGGGCATGTCTGGGTTTCGATCGAGGATGTGACGGGCGGACGGTATCCCGATCTGATCGTCGGCTCCGAGTTTGCGAACCGTCTGTTCGGTGGGGCCGGATCAGACACGATCCATGGTGGTGGCGGCAACGACTATATCGAGGGCAACTCGGGCCCTGA
>CAYYOE010000483.1:0-2314 GCA_964473055.1 uncultured Rhodobacterales bacterium
TCCATGACATGGGTCTCGGCAAAGGGGATGGCGCCGCCGGGCTGGAAGGTGACGATGTTGACGTGCATGTCGTGCGCGAGATCGTCGGGATCGACGAAGCGCGTGGTGGACCAGGCGCCACCGGTATCGGGCATTGCCACAGGGGTCACGGCGTCGTCGTGGGTGATGAAGCTGTCGGGTGGCGTGAGGCCCGGGGCGGGTTCCCAGTGCTTGCGGATCCAGTGGAAGGTGGCGGGGTCGGGGCCGGCGTTCGAGATCGACCATGGCGTGCCCGGCGCGATCCAGGCGTAGCTGCCCGGTGACAGCGGGTGGGTGTCGCCGTCCAGGCGCAGGGCGGGCGTGCCCGAGGTGACGAAGATCGCGCCCTGGGCGCCCGGGTCGGGTTCGGGCGCATCGGAGCCGCCGCCGGGGGCGAGTTCCACGATCAGCTGCGCGAAGGTTTCGGCGAAGCCCGACAGGGGGCGCGCGAGGACCCAGGCGCGGGTGCCGTGCCAGCCGGGCAGGAAGCTGGTGACGATGTCGGACATGCAGCGCGCGGGGATCACCGCATAGGACGGGGTGAACACGGCGCGGTCGCGGGCGCGGTCCGATTGTGGTGGCAGGCCGCCCGGTGGAGTGGCGTAGGTGCGGGTCATCGGGGGAGCGCCCTTCGGATCATGGCAGGATGGCCTTCAGGCGGTGGAGCGCGATGCGTTCGACCTGGGTGCAGGCGGTGGCGATTTCCGTGGCGCGGTCGTTCGCCAGCCGCGCCTCGAAGGCGGCGAGGATGCTGGCCTTGGTGTTCTCGCGCACGGCGATGATGAAGGGGAAGCCGAAGCGGGCGGTATAGGCGGTGTTGAGGGCTTCGAACTGGGCGCGTTCGGCATCGGTCAGGGCGTCGAGGCCGGCGCTGGCCTGTTCGGCCGTGGAGGCCTCGGTCAGGCGGCGGGCCTGGGCGAGTTTGCCGGCGAGGTCGGGGTGGGCCTGCAGGACGGCCATGCGTTCGGCGTCGGAGGCCGTGCGGAAGGCGCGGGCGAGGGCGTTGTGCAGGCCCGTGGCGCTGTCATGCGCGGGGCCGAGTTCCAGCGCGTGGGCGCGTTCGGCGATCCAGGGGGAGTGTTCGAAGATGCCGCCGTAGGTGGTGATGAAGGTGGCGTGGTCCATCTGCGAGGGGCGGGGGCGGTCCACGGGCGAGTGAGTGGCCGCCCAGTGCGCGGCGATCTGGGCGCGGGTGGCGAACCAGACGCCGTCGTGCGCGCGTGCGTGGTCGAGGAACCGTTGCAGCGCCAGCGCGCGGCCCGGGCGGCCGATCAGGCGGCAGTGGAGGCCGACACTCATCATCCTGGCCGCACCTGCGGCGCCTTCGGCGTAGAGCATGTCGAAGCTGTCGCGCAGGTAGGCGAAGAACTGGTCGCCCGAATTGAAGCCCTGGGGCGTGGCGAAGCGCATGTCGTTGGCGTCGAGTGTGTAGGGGATCACCAGTTGGTGGCCACCTTGCGGGCGCGGGATCCAGTAGGGCAGGTCGTCATCGTAGGTGTCGGAGATCCAGGCGAAGCCCTGTTCGGCGGTCAGCCGCACGGTGTTCATGGAACAGCGCCCGGTATACCAGCCGGTGGGGCGCGCGCCTGTCACCTCGGTGTGCAGGCGGATCGCTTCCGCGATCTGGGCGCGTTCCTCGGCTTCCGCCATGTCGCGGTGTTCGACCCATTTCAGGCCGTGCGACGCGATTTCCCACCCGGCGGCCTGCATGGCCGCCACCTGTTCGGGGGCGCGGGCGAGCGCGGTGGCCACGCCATAGACCGTCACGGGCAGGTCGGCCATCATCCGGTGCAGCCGCCAGAACCCCGCCCGCGCGCCGTAGTCGTAGATCGATTCCATGTTCCAGTGGCGCTGCCCGGGCCAGGGGGCGGCGCCGACGATTTCGGACAGGAACGCCTCGGACGCGGGATCGCCGTGCAGGATGTTGTTCTCGCCCCCTTCCTCGTAGTTCAGGACCAGGCTGATGGCGATCTTCGCGCCGCCCGGCCAGCGGGCATCGGGCGGCGTGGGGCCGTGGCCGCGGAAGTCGCGGGGGTAGCGGGGGGGATCTGCGGGGTTGTTTGCCATTCTGCCGCGCAGCATAGAAGGACGGAGAAGCGGATCGCAAGGAGGCACGGATGGCTGCGGACAGGTCGGAGGGGTGGCTGACGACCCATGTGCTGGATACCGCGCGGGGGATGCCGGCGGCGGGGCTGGCGATTGCGCTTTTCCGGGTGACGGGGGCAGGGCGCGAGCCGGTGGCCGAGGCGGTGACGAACGCCGACGGGCGCACGGATGCGCCGCTGCTGCCGAAGGG
>CAYYOE010000484.1:0-2298 GCA_964473055.1 uncultured Rhodobacterales bacterium
TCGCGCAGTTCCATCTGGTCGGCGGGCTGGCTCATCCCATCACCTCATGCTCAACACGCGACCCTGCGCGCCCACGACGAACTTCCGCACCTCGCGCAGGGCTGGCGGATCAAGCTCCATCAGCGCCTGGAAGGGACGTTCCGGCAAGACCAGTGCGCGCCCGGTCGCGGTGGCCCCGGTGTCGGCGCCCCGCAGCGGGTCGAGCCGGTAGATCTGCCGTTCGACCGACCCGAACCATCCTGACCGGGCTTGTTCCGCGCGCTCGGCCTCCAGCACCTCGAGGGTGAACACCAGCGCCCAGTCGTCGCCCGCGGGCGCGTTCGCGGCGACCAGCACATCGTGGATCGGCCCCGACTGGACCGTGAAGGCGGCGGAATGCATGGGCCCCAGCGTGATCCGGCGCAGGCGCATCGGATGCAGGTCGCCGAAGTCGGTGTCGATGCCTTGCGCCACCGTTACCAGCATCAGCCCGGATATCGCCTGCGCCATGAGGTGGCGCTGCACCTCGGGCCAGCGGCGTTCGTCGCGAGGTAGGGCGCGGCGGCCGGTGTCGTGCAGGTCCATCAGGTAGATGACCGGCAGGTTGGTCTGGCTGTCGTAGACCGCCCAGTGGACAAGGTAGTTGCGGCGGCCGTCACGCACGTCGCCCTGCCAGCGCGCATCCGGGTCGTTCGCCGCCCAGAACAGCCCGCCTTCGGTCAGTGCCTGGTAGTACAGCCGTTGCGACAGGGCGAATTGCAGGCGCGTGGGGATCGCCAGTTCGCCGACGATCTGGCGCACCATGTCGTCCTTCAGCTGCGCCTCGGTCGGCATGGTGGACAGGTGCCGGTCCGCCTGCTGCGCGTCGTTCGCCATGACCAGAAGTTCGCGCGCGACCGGAAAGCCCGATTCATGCGCGTCGAAGGCCATGGCGGCGCCCGGCCCGGCCCCCGGCCGCCCCGTCATCAGGTATTTCAGCGACAGTGCCCGCAGGGTGGACGCCACGCCCTGCACATAGGCACCCACCACCCGCACCTCGTCGCGCGACAGCGTGCCTTCCTCGTGCAGGATCGCGGCGACGCGGCCCAGGTGCGGCAGCATCCCCTCGAACTTGCGGAAGTAACGGCGGGCCGCGAAGCTGTCGGTCAGGCCGACATGGTCGCGGGCTAGGTCGAGCTCAGTCACGCGGGTGTCCGTCCGGTCCAAGGTGAAGCCACGCTGCCCAGACCCGGCCGAACGGACCGTTCAGAAGCCGCGCCCTTGCTGTGGCCCGGTCGGGTTCGGCAAGCACCGAGATCCAGGCGCGGCGCTGCCACCGGCGGACGAATACGCCGACACCGATGATCGTGATCCCCATCCAGAGGAACGCGCCGGTGTCCTTGGCGCCCTCCAGGCGCAGCTTGCCAAGCCCGAGCGTCAGGGGCACGGCACCGAACGCTGCGGTCAGGAAGACCTGATGGCGAAAGGTCATTGCTGTCCGTAGAGATTCTTGTCGTGCTTTTCCACGATGGCGGCAAAGCGGCGGGCAAAGCGTTCGTCGGCCTTGGCCTTGGCTTCCAAAACCTGCCGGGCAAAGACCATGTGATCCTCGTGCGCTTCCATCATCTCGGCCATGCGCTGGTTCGTCGCCGTGCCGATGGCGGCCATGGCGGCGGCGGCCTCCTGGTCGGTCTTGACGCCGATCTCGTTGATGCGGTGTGCCACGTCCTGCTGCTGCGCGGTCTTGAGCGACTTGGACAGCGCATCATAGAGCACCACGCGTTGCCTGGTGTCGGTCTGCAGCTTGTTGATCAGGACCATCTGGGTGGCGGCCTGGTTCTGCAAGGAATCCACCCAGGTCTTGCCCTTCTCGATGTAGCGTTCCAGCGTCTGCGACTTGGCCAGCTTCACCTGTTCGTCCTGCACCAGCGCATTGTGGCGGGCGTTCACCTCGGCCAGCTGGCTTTCCAGCCGGGTGCGTTCCGCCGCGTCCTGGGTGACGCTGATCCGGTTTTCCAGCTCGATGATCTGTGGGTCGAGCGCCTGCACCTCGGCGCGCACCGCTTCCAGCGCGGCCACGGTCGTCTCGCGGTCGGTCAGCGTCTCGGTCAGGTTCTTTTCCACCCGGGTCTTCTGGTCGTTCAGCATTTCCAGCTGGCCCTGCAGCAGCTTCACGATCACGTCCGACTTGGCGATCAGGTCCTGCAGCTTGTCGTCGATCGACGCGGTGCGCAGGCGTTCCTGGCGCATCGATTCTGCCTTGGCGCGGCTGAAGAAGCCGATCAGGCGTTCCGACCCGGTCTTGGACCGCATCTCGTCGAAGTCCTTGGAGAAGGCCGC
>CAYYOE010000485.1:0-2285 GCA_964473055.1 uncultured Rhodobacterales bacterium
CCAGCCACCTTGGCGGTGAAGCCCGACAGGAAATGATACATCGCCTGCGCCGGGGTCAGCCGCGCGATGGGCGGCAGCACGCCGAAGGCATCGCAGGTCAGCATGATGATGTTCTTCGGATGCCCGCCCAGTCCGGTCGCGGATGCGTTCGAGATCGCCTCCAGCGGATAGGCGCAGCGGATGTTCTGCGTCAGGCTTCCGTCCTCGAAATCCAGTTCCAGCGTTTCTGGATCGAAGACCATGTTCTCGACCACCGTGCCGAAGCGCGAGGTCGTGGCATAGATCTCTGGCTCGGCCTCGGCCGACAGGTTGATCGTCTTGGCGTAGCACCCGCCCTCGAAGTTGAAGGTGCCGCGGTCCGACCAGCCGTGTTCATCGTCGCCGATCAGCACCCGGTCGGGCGCGGCCGACAGCGTCGTCTTGCCGGTGCCGGACAGGCCGAAGAACACCGCCGTGTCCACCGGATTGCCCGGCGCGTGGTTGGCCGAGCAGTGCATCGGCATCACGCCCTTCTCGGGCAGCAGGTAGTTCAGCAGCGTGAACACCGACTTCTTGTTCTCGCCCGCATAGGCCGTGCCGCCGATCAGGATCAGGCGCTTGTCGAAGTGCATGGCGATGACGGTCTTCGACCGGCAGCCGTGGCGTTCCGGGTCGGCATGGAACGACGGGCAGTTCACGATGGTCCAGTCGGCCAGGAACCCGTCCAGCTCGCTGCGCGCAGGGCGCCGCAACAGGTGACGGATGAACAGCGCGTGCCAGGCCAGTTCGGTCACCACCCGCACATCGACGCGATGTGCGGCGTCGGCGCCGGCAAACAGATCCTGAACGAAGACCTCGCGCCCCTGCAGGTGGGCGCGCATGTCGGTCTCCAGCCGGTCGAAGGCCTCGGGCGCCATGGCGCGATTGTTTTCCCACCAGATCGCGTCCTCGACCGATGGGGTCCGCACCACGAACTTGTCTTTCGGCGACCGGCCCGTGTGCTCGCCGGTGGTCACCAGAAGCGCGCCTCCATTGCCAAGCCGCCCCTCGCCCCGGGCGACGGATTGTTCCACAAGCGCCGCCTCGGCCAGATTGTAGTGCGCGGCGCCGATCCCCGAAAAACCCATAGATTCAAGCGTCTGTTCGGGATTGACCCGTCCGGTTGCCATGGTCTTCACCGCTCCTTGCCGAGGATTGCACCAGCTACACCTGCTGCGGGTGTGCATTGTCTTGCAGACTACACCCAGCGTCCCGCGCAAGTTAAGTGCGCATTCGGACTCGTTAGCGCAATCATCGGAAAGTTAGCGCAACCAGGCGGGGCGCTGCCCGGAACAGCCGTCGATGGTTGCGCGATCACGAGGCGGCTGCCGTCGGCTTTGTTTGCCAGTTCTCCACAAAGGTGCGGCAAAAAGGCCATCTTGCCGCGTTTTCGGATAGCCTCTGTCGGGTTGCAGCCATCCGATTCGGGGTTGCAGCTTGAATCTGTGCCGAAACATAGAATTATGCTACGCAACGAAAAAAGCTGAGCAGCAGAGGACAGCACGATGGCGCGCATCGCCCTGGTCGATGACGACCGCAATATCCTCACCTCGGTTTCCATGACGCTCGAGGCCGAGGGATTCGAGGTGGAAACCTATAACGACGGGCAATCGGCGCTCGATGCCTTCAACAAGCGCATGCCCGACATGGCAGTGCTCGACATCAAGATGCCGCGCATGGATGGCATGGACCTGTTGCAGCGCCTGCGCCAGAAGACCGCGATGCCGGTGATCTTCCTGACTTCGAAGGATGACGAGATCGACGAGGTCCTTGGCCTGCGCATGGGCGCCGACGACTACGTCAAGAAGCCCTTCAGCCAGCGCCTGCTGGTGGAACGCATCCGCGCGCTGCTGCGTCGGCAAGAGGCGATTGCGTCGGGTGAGGTGGGCGACCAGGAAGACACCAAGGTCATGGTGCGCGGCGAACTCAGCATGGACCCGCTGCGCCATTCGGTGACCTGGAAGGGCCAGGACGTGTCCCTGACGGTGACGGAATTCCTGCTGCTGCAGGCGCTGGCACAGCGCCCGGGCTTCGTGAAAAGCCGCGACCAGCTGATGGACGTGGCCTACGACGATCAGGTTTACGTCGACGACCGCACCATCGACAGCCACATCAAGCGGCTGCGCAAGAAGATGCGGTCGGTCGACAACGACTTTTCGGCCATCGAGACGCTTTACGGTATAGGATACCGCTACAACGAGGAATGACGTGCCCGGTCCAGCCCGCGTCGCTGCGGACAAGGCGAAACCTGTCGGCAAGTCCACGGG
>CAYYOE010000486.1:0-2282 GCA_964473055.1 uncultured Rhodobacterales bacterium
GGCGCGATGATGACGACGCTGGACGGGCAGTTGACCCCCGGCACCTACCAGCCGCTGCGCTTCACCTTCCTCGTCTGGGTGATGGTGATCGTCGGCGGATCAGGCAACAACTATGGTGCGGTGCTGGGCGGGTTCCTGATCTGGTTCTTCTGGGTGCAGGCCGAGCCGATCGGGCTTTGGCTGATGAACCTCGTGACCTTTGGCCTGCCCGCCGACAGCGGATTGCGTGCGCATCTTCTGGACAGCGCGCAGCACATGCGCCTGGTCGCCATGGGGCTGGTGCTGCTGTTCGTCCTGCGCTTCAGCCCGCGTGGCCTGATCCCCGAGAAGTGACGGCCGCGGATGGCGGCCTTCCCTGCCCCGCATGCGCCTCGCGTCCTGGTCCTGATTCCGGCGGCCGGCGCGGCGGCCCGGATGCGCGGGGGCGACAAGCTCATGGAACCCGTGGATGGCCAGCCGCAGCTGTGCCGCGTGGTGCGGGCAGCCCTGGATACGGGATGCCGCGTTGCCGTCACCCTGCGCCCCGGGGACGAACCGCGCCGCGCGGCGCTGGCGGGGCTTGAGCCGATCCTGATCGAGGTGCCCGATGCGTCCGAGGGGATGGCCGCATCCCTCAGGCGTGGCGCGGCGGCCTGCCCGCCGGGTCACGGGCTGATGGTGCTGCCTGCCGACATGCCCGAACTGGGGTCATCCGATCTTGCCCGGGTCGTTGCCGCCGCCCGCACCAATCCCGACAGTATCGTTCGGGCGACCTCGCAGGATGGCAGGCCGGGCCAGCCTGTCCTGTTCCCACCGCGGCTGGTGCCGCGCTTTGCAGGTCTATCCGGGGACAGCGGTGCACGGGCGCTCTTGCAGGGGGAGGACGTTCTTGCCGTGCCCTTGCCCGATATGCGTGCCCTGACCGATCTCGACACACCCGAGGACTGGGCGGCATGGCGGGCCGGTCGTGGACACGGCGCCACCGAAGGGTCAGGCCGGACCTGAGGTGGTGGCAGAAGCGATGGACGGACCGCCAGCGACGACCGGTGGGGCGCGCCAGTCAGAGAACTTCCTGGGCTTCGACCATCGACAGCACCGGCCAGGCAGACAGATAACGCGCCTGTGCCGAAGCATGGGCCAGACGGGGCACGGCAGAGAACAACGCACGGCGACCGACAGGCCCGAGCGCGTTCAGCGCGGCATGGTCGGGGTGGGTGGTTGCCAGCCAGAGGTCACCCACGCGAACGGCGTCGACCGTATCGAGCAGCAGGTGGACGAACACCCCCTGCACGGGGGCAAGGCCCAGCACGTTGTCCAGATGGACAAGATCGCCCGCCTGCACCGCGACCTGCCGTTTGCCGGTCACCTGAAGCGCGCGAGGACTGTCGATGATGACCTGCTGGCTGGCGGGCAGCGCCAGGTCGACATCCGGGCCCGATCCCAGCGCCGTCTCCCGGAGGATGACGGGCGACCGGTCACCGGGCAAGAGGACATGTCGCAAGGCGATGGCTGCGCGCACGGTCCGCCACTTGCCCTGGAGGCAGCGCACCGACATCCCGGCCTGAACCTTCGATGCGGCAACGCATCCTTCACGCGTCTCGACCGGTGCCGCCGCTGGGAGCCCGGACAGCGGAAATCCCTCCGCGAGCGGAAGATCCTCGATCAGGGGGGCCGGTAGAGCCTGGACGCCACGCGTCGTCCAAGGCCTGTCGTCCACAAGTCGTATCGGCGATCTTGTCGCCGAGCGAAGATTCGTCCTGGTATTCATCACACACCCACACGAGTTACCGGTCGAGTGTGCCAGTGATTGATGGAAAATCTGTGTTCGAAAAGACTAAGAATTTAGGCGAAGCCCACTGTGCGCGGATTGTTGCCGCGTTAACACATCGTTAACCTTCATGAGATGCGACGCGTCACCACTTGCAAGCCCAGGCTGAAAACCCCGGAACCAGGGCGGGCCTGGCCTGCCCGGGATGTGCCCTGCGACATCGATACCTTAACCAGCCAACCCCGGGCCACTGCCCCCACCACTCGATCACACACGCACGCAATGCCGTAGCAGCCACACCCCGGGCAACCCTGGCGCAGGACCGGGCACCCACGCGCCAAGTCCCGTCGGACCTGAACGCACCCCCGTAACCCACGCTGGCCCGACACGACCCAATGGGCCTGATCGAACCGCCTCCCCACCCGAGAAGCAGTGACACGCTAGCGCGCGCCGGGGCGCATGCGTGTGAAATTCACGTTAAACTTTGCAGACACCCGGTGCGGCGCGCGTGCGTACGCGTTCCGCGGGCACCCGC
>CAYYOE010000487.1:0-2276 GCA_964473055.1 uncultured Rhodobacterales bacterium
AGTGGCAAAACCACGCTCTCGCGCGCTCTGATCAGTGCTGCCGTCGCCGCCGGTCGCCGGGTCCTTCTGATCGATACCGACAGCACAGGCGTGCTCGGCACCTGGCACAAGCGGGCCGAAGCGGCGGGTCTTGGATCGCCCCTGCTGCGCTCGGTCTCTGTCGAAAGCGTTGGCGCCGTCGATCGCAGGATCGAGCAGGTCTATGCGGCGGACTCGGCGGATTTCATCTTCATAGATACGGCAGGTGTCGGGGCAGAGTGGTCGGACGGAATCGCCGTTCTGGCCGATCACATCGTGACGCCCGTCATGCTCTCGACCTCAGATATCGATGTCGGGGGCCAAACCGCCGACTGGTTCGAGAAGCTCCGGGCCCGCGTTGATGACCCGGACAGTCTGCCGCGCCACCATGTCGTGCTGAACATGGTCGACCCCAAGGCCACGCGCGCCGATGCCGCCCTCATCGAGGCAGCGATCGCGCGATTCCCGGTGGTCGAGACCGTGATGATGCGCAGGAACGTCTACAAGGAGATGGACGAGAAAGGCCTCCTGCACGCCGTGGCGCTGCAGAAGCAGGCCGATCCCAACCCCCTGATGCGGCCCCATGTCCGCCACGTGGTGGAGGCCCTCGAAGAAGCGACCGACATCCTCAACAACATTCTGGCCGCGTGAGGTCAGGACGTTGCGCAAGAAGATCCCGACCATCACCCGACCTGACCCGACCTATGCCGCTGCGCTTAGGCCAGAGGGGGTAGAAGACCCGGGAAGGGAAGACGAAACGGAGCCGAGCACAGCGGCAGCAACCCCATCGGGCTTGCATCGCGCACAATCCATGCCGCGCGTGCTGGTCACACCAAGCCCTGCACCGATCCCGTCGGTCACGGTCGACAGCGCGCCGCCGCCAGTACCGCGGACGAGTCCACCATCTCCCACCCAGCGCGCCGCCACCACGCGGAAGATCGACATCCGGGTGAACGCGCTGGAACGGCAGGAAGAAGCCCTGATCGATTGCGGCGTCGATCCTGCCCATGTCATCCGCGCCGCCCTGCGGCGTGCGGTCAAGAACTGGCAGCTGGGGCTGGACTTTGTCCCGCCATCCGAAGAGCAGCGGACGCGGATAACTGAGTGGCGCGCACGCACATCACTGGCTGTCGATGCGGAGGCGCTGACAGCCTTGCTGCGCGCCCACGACCCCCTCGATGTCCTGAGCAAATGGGCATTGATCCGTGGTCAGGTGGAGCCCCGCGTCTGGGCCGAAATCGACACGATCCTGGACGAGATCGCCACCAATGCTGCGGTGCCGCGTGAAGGTGGCGACCATTAACCCCTTGTTTGGGCGTGTTTCCGCCATGCGCCTGATCACAATTTTCCCGAAAGTGCCCGTTCATCTTGCAGTTGCAGAAACCAGTCATTAACAACCCTGCCAAGGATAGAGTGGCCTCCTTGTTCCCAGTGCAGAGGTCCAGGTAGAGGAGCCGATTATGTCCAACACAGCCCGCCTGACAGGCGAACCCATCATGCGCATCCTCTGCAAGAAGACCGACGCCCTCGTGGGGTATCTCTACCAGTGGAACAACGGCGATCTCCAACCGGCATGGCTGAACGGCGCCATGGCCGAGGTACGCTACGAGCCTATGGTGCAGGCCGCCTGACCAGGGCCCAGACGTCCGGAACCCGCCCGTTTTTGCAAAATCCGTATTGGCAGCAGGCTGGCGGCATCGGCGCAGTGATGCATGGAAGTAGCTTCCATACATCACTTTTGGGCGGTATGTTGAGTTATAGAAAGAGGCTCTATAACTCATGCGCTGGAACTGGACGCACCCCGACTGGCCGAATTTCCGCTATGACAGCGCTGCGGTCGAACCTTTCGAGCGCCGCTTTCTGATGTCTTCCGGCGAAATCCTCGGAGCTGTGCGCCATGTGACCGGCGAAGAACGCGACCGGCTGCGCATCGAGCTTCTCAGCGAGGAGGCGATGCGCACCAGCGCCATCGAGGGCGAAGCGCTCGACCGATCGAGTGTGCAGTCCTCCCTGCGCCGTCAGTTTGGGCTGAGCGCAGACGGCACGCCATCGAGGCCCCGTGAGCAGGGCATCGCCGAGATGATGGTGGACGTCTATTCGACCTACGCCGCACCGCTGACCCATGACACCCTGTGCCGCTGGCACGGAATGCTCCTGTCCCATGACCGCGGCCTCGAGACCGTTGGCGGCTATCGTCGGCATGACGACGCAATGCAGATCGTCTCTGGTCGCATCGACCGACCGACGGTGCATTTCGA
>CAYYOE010000488.1:0-2272 GCA_964473055.1 uncultured Rhodobacterales bacterium
ATCACCGACGACGAGCGCGGCGAATTCGTCGAAGCCACCGTCAAGCACATCGCGGGCCGCATCCCCGTGCTGGTGGGCTCGATGAACGCCTACACCCCCAACGCCGTCCGCTATTCCCGCCAGGCGCAGGACCTGGGCGCCGACGGCCTGATGATCATCCCGCCCTACTACTACACGCCCACCGAGGACGAAATCTTCGCCTACTACAAGGCGATCTGCGAGGGCTGCGATCTGCCCATCATGCTGTATAACAACCCG
Source organism: uncultured Rhodobacterales bacterium (assembly GCA_964473055.1). Lineage (GTDB taxonomy): Bacteria > Pseudomonadota > Alphaproteobacteria > Rhodobacterales > Rhodobacteraceae > UBA996. The sequence continues at coordinate 259 of CAYYOE010000488.1, forward strand.
TTCACATCGAACGTGGACATGAGCGCCAGGCTGGTCGGCCGCCTGACCAAATCCTTCGAGCAGATCCGCTACATCAAGGAAGCGTCCCAGCGGATCGAGCGTATCCACGCCATCATCGTCGAATCCGACGGGCTGATGAACGTCTGGGCGGGCCAACAGGTGCTGGAGTCCTACAAGATGGGCGCCAAGGGCTATGTGAACCCCTATGGCAACTACATCCCCCGCGCGTCGGTGAAGTTCGTGGACTGGGCCGAACAGGGCCGGTGGGACGACGTCTGGGCCGTCCAGCGCGTGATACAGAAGTTCGACGCGATCATCACCAGGGGGCATCCGCTGTACGGCCACCAGTGCTATTCCAAGGCGCTGGCGGCGGCGGCGGGCTATCCGGTGGGCGACGTGCGCGCGCCGATCACCACCTTCGAAAGCCTTGGGCAGGAAGGCCGCGACCGCGTGGCGCAGATGGTGCCGCTGATGGCGGAACTCGACGCGGTGGTGGACGCGATCGAGGCGCGGGACCGCACGCGAACCGCCGCCGAGTAACGTCATCGGATATAGGCCGCCCCGTTGATGTCGATGGTCGTGCCCGTCAGATGGCGGGCGCGGCCTTCCGCCAGGAACACCGCCAGCGCGGCAATCTCGGCGGGCGGCACCCACTCGCCCATGGGCAACCCCGCGGTGATCGCCGCCGTCCCCCCGGTGCGCGCCGCACTCTCCACGCTCATCTGCGTGGCCACGACGCCGGGCGAGATGACATAGGCCAGGATCCCGTCCTTGGCGTGGGTCCGCGCCACCGTCTTGGTCGCCGCCGCAATCGCCGCCTTCGTCGCGGCATAGGCAATCGCCCCGGGGTTCGTCGTGCCCCGCGTGGTGACCCAGGACCCCACGCCGATCACCGCCCCCGCCCGCCCCGCGGCCAGCCAGTCGCGCACCGCGTGGCGCATCAGGCGGGCCGGCGCCAGCACGTTCACGCGCCAGGACTCGTCCCAGACCCGGTCCCAGACGTCGGCCTCGTCGGCGATCCCGCCCTCCTGCCGCATGATCGCGGCGTTCGTCACCAGGACATCGGGCAACCCGCCCGCCACGACATCGGCCCAGAACGCATCGACCGCCCCCATGTCGCCCATGTCGGCGGCAATCAGCGTCGCACGGTCCGGCGCCCCGGCCACGGCGGCCTCGGCCCCCGCCCGGTCGGTGCCGTAATGCGCCACGACCTGCGCGCCCGCATCCAGCATCGCCCCGGCAATCGCCGCCCCGATCCCCTTGGATGCGCCCGTCACGACGATCCGCTTGCCCGAAAGCGTGCCCATGGCGACCCCCTATTTCCGCGTCAGGAACGGCTTGCCCCGCGCCGCCGGGTGGCAGCGGGCGTACGGCGCGGGCAGCGACAGCTCATCCCCCAGCGCCACCTGCGCCCGCCAGCACCAGCGCGGGTCCCACAGCATCGCGCGGGCCAGCGCCACCATGTCGGCCTGCCCGGACGCCAGGATCGTCTCGGCCTGCACAGCATCGGTAATCTGGCCCACGGCCATCACGGGCAGCCCCGCCTCGGCCCGGATGCGCGCGGCAAAGCCCACCTGATAGCCCGGTCCCGCCACGATCTGCTGGCGCTGGTCCAGGCCCCCGGACGACACGTCGATCATGTCGCAGCCCGCGTCCTTCAGCGCCTTGCAGAACTCGACCGTCTGATCGACGTCCCAGCCGCCCTCGATCCAGTCGGTCGCCGACAGCCGCAACAGCACCGGCATGTCCTCGGGCACGGCGGCCCGCACCGCCCGGAACACCTCCAGGGGCAACCGCATCCGCGCCTCCAGCCCCCCGCCATAGCCATCGGTGCGGCGGTTCGTCAGCGGCGACAGGAACTGGTGCAAGAGATACCCATGCGCCGCATGCACCTCGACCGCCGCGAACCCCGCGGCCACCGCACGCCCCGCCGCCGCCCCGAACGCGGCCACGACCCCGGCGATATCCTCCACGCTCATCTCCCGCGGGACCGGCCAGCCGTCCAGATAGGGCA
>CAYYOE010000489.1:0-2262 GCA_964473055.1 uncultured Rhodobacterales bacterium
ACGCGGCATTCCACGCGCACGGCCTTGGACTCCGCCCCGCAGACGCGGTAGCCGGCCGTGCGGTTGTCGGTGGACCAGACGATGCGGGTGGGGGCGAACATGCCGACGCAGAACCGCTTGTAGCTGTTGACGTAGGGCGCGAGGAAATAGGTGCCCGCGGCGGCATGGGCCAGCAGACCCGCCATGTAGGACCGCATGGTGGCCGACATGCCGTGGGGCTGACCTGCGTCGTGGAAGGCGTTCTTGCCGTCCTTGAACAGCGACTGGTGGACGTGGCTCGACGATCCGGCGCGGTCGGTCGCGTATTTCGCCATGAAGGTCGCCGCCACTCCGTGCTGGTGGGCGATCTCCTTCACGCTGTTCTTGACGATGGCGTGGTTGTCGGCGGTGGTCAGCGCCTCGCCATAGCGGATGTTGATCTCTTCCTGGCCGGCCTCGGCCTCGCCCTTGGAATTCTCCACCGGGATGCCCGCGCCATACAATCCGTTGCGGATCGCGCGCATGACACCTTCTTCCTTGGTGGTGAGGAACAGCGCGTAGTCGGCGTTGTGCCCGCCGATGCTGCGCAAACCGGCATAGCTGCGCGCAGCCAGCGCGTCGTAGCTGTCGGCGAACAGGAAGAATTCCAGCTCGGTCGCCATCATCGGCGTGAATCCCATGGCCTCGGCGCGCGCGATCTGGCGCTTGAGGATCGCGCGGGGGGAATGTGGCACCTCGGCATGGCCGTGGTGGTCGAGAACGTCGCACATCACCAGCGCCGTGCCCGGCAGCCAGGGGATGCGGCGCAGCGTCGTCAGGTCGGGCTTGTGGGTATAGTCACCATAGCCCGCCTGCCACGAGGTCGCGACATAGCCCTGTACCGGCACCATCTCGAGATCGGTGGCCAGCAGGTAGTTGCAGCCGTGGGTCTCCTTCCACCCGGCATCGAGGAAATGGCGCGCATGGAACCGCTTGCCCATCAGGCGGCCCTGCATGTCCACGATTGCGGTCAGCACGGTATCGATGTGGCCCGCGTCCACCTCGGCCCGCAGCTCGTCCATGGTCAGATTGCCGGACATGTCCCTCTCTCCCCGGTCGTGTTCTGGGACCGGCGCGAACCCCTGTCCGCGCCGGTCGATAGCATTGCCTCAGAGGCAGGTATAGGGCAGCCCCGCAGCGGCGGTGTTGGCGTTGTAGTCCTTGAAGATCTGCACGATCTTGGCCGACCGTTCCGACTGCTGCGCCATCTCGTCCCAGAACGCCAGCGCGGCGTTTTCGATCTCGGCCCATTCGCTGGGCGGCACGGTCGTCAGTTCCAGCTTGTCGCCGGTGGCGCGCAGCTTCGCCTCGCCGCCCCAGTACCACTGGTTGCGGTAGTGGTGGCCCATCTCGACGCAAGCCTTGACGATTTCCTTCAGGTCGTCGGGCAGGTTCGCCCATTGCCGTTCGTTGACGTAGATCGACCCGATCCAGGCGCCCGAGATGTTGTTTGTCGTGATGTAGTTGGTCACGTCGGCCCAGCCCACCGTGTAGTCCTCGGTGATGCCCGACCAGGCCATCCCGTCGAGTTCCCCGGTTTGCACCGCAACCTCGGCATCCTCATAGGGGATCTGCACCGGGATCACGCCGAACTGGGTCAGGAACCGGCCCGCCGTCGGGAAGGTATAAAGGCGCAGGCCCGACAGGTCGGCGACCGAACGGATCGGCCGGACAGTGTTGAAGTTACAGGGATCCTGACCGGCCGCCGACAGCCAGACGACGCCGCCCGCCTCGGCATAGGCTTCCTGCCAGATCTCGCGCAGGCCGTACTGTTCGAACAGCACCGGCACGTCCAGCGCGTGTTTCGTCGCCATCGGGAAGTAGCCGCCGAAGATGGCGACATCGACCGGGGCGGCCATGCTGTCGTCGTCCGAATGGACCGCGTCGATGGTGCCGTTCTGCAGCGCGCGGAACAACTCGCCCGTGGGCACGATCTGGTCGGCATAGAACAGGTCGATCTGCAACCGCCCACCCGAGGCCGCGTTGATCGCGTCGACCACGGGTTTCGTGACGAACTCGCCCAGCGTGGCGCCCGCGTATGTCTGGAACCGCCAGCGGATCGGGTCCTGCGCGCGCAGGGTGGCGGGCGCGGCCAAAGCGGCGGCCCCGGCGCCAAGGCCGGCTGTGGCGAGGAAGGATCGGCGAGATTTCTGCATTGTCATTGGGTCGCTCCTTGTCGGGTTTCGTTTGGGGTGCGCCCGCGGGCCGGGCGTCTGGTATGGGTCATCGGGTATAGACCGTCTG
>CAYYOE010000490.1:0-2238 GCA_964473055.1 uncultured Rhodobacterales bacterium
TGCAGTGCACATCTTTCAGGCCCGAACGCCCGAGCCCCATGGGCGAGGGCTGGGGTCGCGCCGGCGCGTCAGCGCAGGACCTGATCCTCGGGCCAGTCCAGCCGGTGCTCCAGCGTGATTTCCCGTGTGGCGCCAGGGGCAAGGTCGAAGATCCAGGCCAGCACACCGCGCCGCCCGTCCACGTCGGTCTCGCCCGGCATCGGTGTGGCCGACCAGGTGACGCGCAGGGCGTCCTGTTCCGAAACCGGCACCCGGTCGAGCACGCGGACAGGCCAGGGCGCGCCCGTCAGGTTTTCCATCGTCAGGACGGCGGTTTCCACCTGACGGTTGGCGGTGGTCAGGAATCCGGTGGCCCCGGCGCTGCGGTCGGGGACGCGGCGGCTGACGGTCAGCCCGTCAATCGCACCAAAGCCCGTGGTGGCGCGGCCGCCCGGCGGCACCAGCGGCAGGTCCGCCCCGCCTGCAAGGGCGCCGTCGGCGAACAGGATCGCCGGGCCGGGCAGCACAGGCTCGGTCCCGGTGTTCACCCAGTCCGCCACCAGGAAGGCGGTCGGGTCGACAAGCGGCACGGCCTCGGCCCGCACCTCGGCGTCGAAGGTCAGGGGCGACATTTCCAGCCGCAGGTCGTCGGCGCCGCTGCGCAGGGTGACGGCGGTTGCGAAGCGGTAGGCGAAGGTGAGGCCCTGCATCTGGGCAACGACCGCGTCGATCGCGACCTCGGGTGCGACCGTCGCCATGCCGGGAAAGGCCGGTGCTTCGGACACGTCGAGCGCCATCCGCATGTCCGGGAGAGGGGCGCGAGTCAGCAGATCCGCCTTCGGCACGATCCGGCGCAGGTCTGTCCGCAGGTCCGCAGGGGCGGACCGGTCCGAGGGCCGGGCGGTGGACAGGGTCAGGGCGACGCCGGACCAGTCCTCCTCGGTCCGCTGCCAGGCCATCGCGCCGCGCGACAGCGTCAGGGTGCCGGCGTCCCGGTCCAGCCGCAGGTCGTGCACCGGGGACCAGCCCGCCGACTCGGTGATCGAGGAAAGCGCGATATCCAGTGTCGCCGCGGTGGCCACCTCGACCGCGATCTCCAGCACGGCGCCGGGCACCTCGGGCCAGGCCACAAGGGCCGCCAGCCGCGCCTCGGCCCGTCCCAGCGCCTCGATCTGCGGGTCCAGCGCCCGTTCGGCTGCGATCACGTCCGCCTCGACCTCGAGGGCGATTGCCCGCGCGGCCAGAACCTCGTCGGCCACAAGGGCCGCCAGGGCGGCCAGCGTCGCGGCGTCGGGTGTGCCTTCCCCCGCCCGCGCCGCCTGGCCTTGGACAACCTCGACCCGGGCCTTGGCGGCCTGCGACCGCGCGCTGATCAGCGCGATGCCGCGCCGCGCCTCTGCGATCTCGTCGCGCAGGGCGCGGACCTCGGCCTCGGCTGCCTCGACCTCGGGGCGCAGGGCGGGTTCGGTATCGGGCTGGCGCGCGGTGGACAGGCGCACGGCCCCCAGGCGCACCCCCTCGGGCACGGCCACCCGCAGGTAGGCCGGGTCGATGCCCGCGGGAAGCCCCGGCACCACGATCTCGTGGCGACCCGCGGGGGCCTCGGCGCGCACGGTGCGGGTCACGGTTGCACCATGGGGGTAGAGCGTGACCGCCGTGACCGGGCCCCGCGCCTCGATCCGGTCGGCGAGGGCCAGCGTCGGCCAGATGGGGGCGGCAAGGACGGCAAGGATGGCTGGGATGACGGCACGCATCGGCTGGACCCTCCTCGGCTGCGTGGCGCATGCTCGCCGCAGCGGCCGCGCGAGGCAAGGGGTGGGCAAGCGGATGTCCGCGCAACGCCCGGACCCGTCAGGATCGGGTCATTCAGGTTGATATTTTCTGAATGTGCACGGTGGTTTCGTATTTATATCAAGCGCTTGGTCGCCTGTGCACATGTGCACAATGCGCTGGAATCCGGGGCTGGGGCGGTTTCCCGCCCCTCGCCGCCGTCCGGTCAGCCCTTCTTCAGACAGCGTTGCCCCAGGACCTCGGCGATCTGGACCGCGTTCAGCGCGGCCCCCTTGCGCAGGTTGTCCGAGACAACCCACAGGTTCAGCCCGTTCTCGATGGTCGAATCCTGGCGGATGCGGCTGACGAAAGTCGCATAGTCGCCCACGCATTCGATGGGGGTGACGTAGCCCCCCGCCTCGCGCTTGTCGACGACCAGCACGCCGGGCGCCTCGCGCAGGATGTCGCGCGCCTCGTCCTCGTCGAGGA
>CAYYOE010000491.1:0-2233 GCA_964473055.1 uncultured Rhodobacterales bacterium
ATGCCAATCACCCTGCCCGAGACCCTGCCCGCCTTCGACGTGCTGTCGCGCGAAGGGGTCATGGTCATGGGTATGGGGCGCGCCGCGCGGCAGGACATCCGGCCGCTGCGGGTGGCGCTTCTGAACCTGATGCCGAAGAAGATCCAGACGGAAAACCAGTTCGCCCGGCTGATCGGCGCCACGCCCTTGCAGATCGAACTGTCGCTGATCCGGATGACGGAACACCAGACCAAGACAACCGCAGCGGAACACATGGCCGAGTTCTACCGCCCCTTCCAGGAGGTGAAGGACGAACGCTTCGACGGGCTGATCATCACCGGCGCGCCGATCGAGCACCTCGACTACCACGACGTCACCTACTGGGACGAGCTGACCGAGGTCTTCGACTGGACGCAGACGCATGTGCATTCCACCTTCGGCGTCTGCTGGGGCGGGATGGCGATGCTGTGGCACTTCCATGGGGTGCCCAAGCATATGCTGGACGCCAAGGCCTTCGGCTGTTTCCGGCACCGCAACCTGGCGCCCGCCTCGCCCTATCTGCGCGGGTTTTCAGACGACTGCGTGATCCCGGTCAGCCGCTGGACGGAAATCCGCCAGCCGGAAGTGGACGCCGTGCCGTCCTTGCGCACACTGCTGGGGTCGGACGAGGCAGGCCCCTGCCTGATCGAGGATCCGGGGCACCGCGCGCTCTATATCTTCAACCACTTCGAGTACGACAGCGGCACGCTGAAGGAAGAATATGACCGCGACGTGACGGCGGGCAAGCCGATCAACGTGCCGCAGAACTACTATCCGGGCGATGATCCGTCCCGCGTGCCCATGAACCGGTGGCGCAGCCATGCGCACCTGCTTTATGGCAACTGGATCAACGAGATGTACCAGACCACCCCGTTCGATCTTGCCGATATCGGCAAGACAGGCTGACCCTGGCCCAGGGACAGGTGAAACCGATCCGGCCGCTTCCGCGTATATATGGTCATGAACGCAATGGTTGCCGGAACAATCCTGTTTTCCGCCGTGGCTCTGGCAGGGTGTGGCGTGCTGCTGGACAGCCGCGCCGCATCGCGCGAACGCGCGGCCGAAGCCTTGTATCCGCCCGAAGGCGCCTTCGTGGCGGTCGGCGGACGGCAGGTTCACTACCTCCAGCGTGGGCGCGGTCCCGATGTGGTGCTGATCCACGGCGCCAGCGGCTCGACCCGGGACTTCAGCTTTGCGTTCGTGGACCGGTTGGCCAGCCGTTACCGCGTGACGGCCTTTGACCGCCCGGGCCTGGGGTTCAGCGACCGCGCCTCCGATGCCTTCGGCGGCCCACTGAACACCGCCGCCGAAAGCCCTGCGCAACAGGCCGCGATGCTGGCCGCGGCGGCAGATGCGCTGGGGATCGAGCGCCCTGTCGTGCTGGGCCACAGCTATGGCGGGGCTGTCGCGCTGGCCTGGGGGCTGGACCATGATCCCGCGGCCCTGGTCGTGGTGGCGGGCGCTTCGAACCCCTGGCCAGGGGGTCTGGGTGCGCTCTATGACATCAATGCCTCGGCCCTGGGCGGCGCTGGCGTGGTGCCGCTGATCACCGCCTTCGCACCCGATGACCGCGCGGCGCGCGTGATCGACAGCATCTTCGCCCCGCAGCCAGCGCCGCCGGGCTATGCCGACCATATCGGCATCGGCATCACCCTGCGGCGCGAGACCCTGCGCGCCAACGCCCGTCAGGTGACAAGCCTTCGCCCGCATGTGGTCGAGATGTCGGCGCGCTATCCGACGCTGAGCCTGCCGGTCGAGATCGTGCACGGCGACTTGGACACCATCGTGCCGCTGGCGATCCATTCCGAACCCCTGTCGCGCCAGATCCCTGGCGCCCGACTGACGGTGCTGCCCGGCATCGGCCACATGCCGCACCACGCCGACCCCGAGGCCGTAGCCGCGGCCGTGGACCGCGCCGTGGCGCGCGCGGGCCGCAGTGCGGGATTGCGCTAGGCCCTGTTGCACCCCTACTTGGGGACAGGAGGACCGCGCATGCCCGCAGACATCGACATTCCCTCTAGCTTGCCCTTTGACGGCGCCATCAGCCGCTTCTTCCGCGAGGAGGCGCCCAAGGACGTCCGAAAGGCCATTCAGGACGGCGATCCGAAGGAAATCCTGTCCGGCACCTACCCATACGACCGCTGGATGAAGAAGAAGGACTACGAGGCAACGCTCGACGCGCTGCAACTGGAACTGGTCAAGCTGCAGGCCGACG
>CAYYOE010000492.1:0-2228 GCA_964473055.1 uncultured Rhodobacterales bacterium
GACGAGATGCGCCGCGCGGTGCGCGAGCAGGTGAAGGGCGGCGCGGACCTGATCAAGATCATGGCTTGCCACGACACGCTGGAGTTTACCGATGACGAGTTGCACGCGGTGATCGACGAGGCGCACAGGAACCGCCTGCCGGTCACCGCGCATGCGACCTATGACGCCTGCATCGCCCGGGTGGCCGAATTCGGCGTGGACTGCATCGAACATGGCGGCTCGATGAGCGATGCCACCATCGATCTGCTGCTCGAGAAAAAACTGCCCATCGTCACGACCTTCGCGCCCTTGGTGCAGCAGTCCCAGCCCGAGATCGCGCGCAAGTTCGGCATCCCCGAATGGAAGATCGAGGAGCGGATCAAGGCCGTTTCCGACCCCGCGCGCTATGCGGGCCTGAAGAAAGCGGCCGAACGCGGCGTGCCGATTGTGTTCGGCACCGATGCCGGGTCGCCTGCGGTCGAGCATGACGTGGTGGCACCCGAGCTTGCCCACATGGTCAAGGTCGGCGTGTGCCGCGACAACATGGATGCGCTGGCCTCCATCACCATCCGCGCCGCGCGGATATCGAAGATGGACCACCTCATCGGCACGCTCGAAGCCGGCAAGGCCGCCGACCTGATCGTGGTCGATGGCAACCCCGACCACGACCTGTTCGCGCTGGAACGGGTCCGCATGACCTTTGTCGCCGGAAAAAGGATGCACGGATGAGCCTGCTGACCGGGCGCCTTGCCCCCCGCATCGTGGAAGAAGACGGCAGTTTCCGCACGCGAATGCTCGGGATCGCCGCGGGGATGACGGATGTCATCGCGCTGGGGCGGGGCGACCCGGATTTCCACACGCCAAGGCACATCGTCGATGCGGCCAAGGCCGCACTCGATGCGAACGCCCACCACTACACCGGGCCCACGGGCCTGCCGGAACTGCGGCAGGCCATCGCGCAGGACCTGCGCCAGTCCTACGGGCTTGACTACAACGCGGGCAACATCGTCGTCACCGCGGGCGTGCAGGAATCGATCATGCTGGCGATGCTGGCGCTGGTCGAGCCGGGGGACGAGGTGCTGATCACTTCGCCACGGTTCACCACCTATGACACCGCGGTGCGCCTGTGCGGCGGCGTGCCGGTGCCGGTGCCGACGGTCGAGGCGAACGATTTCGCGCTGGACCCGGCCGAGATCCGCAAGCGCATCACCCGGCGCACCAAGCTGTTCGTGCTGGTATCGCCCAACAACCCCACGGGGGCGGTGACGCCGCCCGCGGTGATCAGGGAGATCGCCGACCTTGCGATCAAGCACGACCTTCTGATCATCGCGGACGAGATCTATGCCAAGATGCTCTATGCCCCGAACGAACATCTTTCCATCGCCACCCTGCCGGGGATGAAGGAACGCACGATCACGCTGAACGGGTTCTCCAAGACCTATGCGATGACCGGCTGGCGGGTGGGTTACATGGCCGCACCGCTGGATTTCGTGGAAAAGGTGACGGAACCCCGCCACACGCTGTCGATCAATACCTGCACGATCAGCCAGCACGCGGCGCTGGCCGCGCTGACCGGCCCGCAGGACGCGCTGCACGCGATGCTGGACGAATACGCCGAACGCCGCGCCTGGCTGATGCCTGCGCTGACGGACGCGGGCTTTACCTTCGGCCATCCCGGGGGCGCGTTCTACATCTATACCAACGTCGCCTACTCTGGCCTGCCCGCGCCCCTGTTCTGCGAACGCCTGCTGCAGGAGACCGGCGTGATGGTGTTCCCCGGCACGATGTTCGGTGACACATCCCAGGACTACATCCGGATCAGCTACCTGCAGCCGCTCGAACGGATCAAGGTCGCCATGGACCGGATCAGTACCTTCACCCGCGGAGCGCGGGCATGAACCGTCCTGATCCAGCAGCGAAGTTCGCGGGCATCCAGATCAGCCCGATCTCCTTTGTGGATGAGGGGGTCGAGGCGGTGCTGGACACGTTGCAGCACCGCGTGGGCGTCAATGTCCTGATGCTGGGCACCGTGTCCTGGCTGGGGTTGAAATCCGGTCGGTCGATCAGTCACGCGCTGGACGGATGGCCCGACCACGGGGTGCCCGAACCCTACCAGATGCGCGGCGGCGCCTACTTCGACCCCGATCCGCGGTTCTACCGCGACACCTTCATGGCCGACTATCGGTCGCGCGATCCGGAATTCGCGGGCAAGGACATCCTGAAGATGGTCGTCCCCGCCGCGCATGCCC
>CAYYOE010000493.1:0-2210 GCA_964473055.1 uncultured Rhodobacterales bacterium
CCCATCGCGCTGCACGTCGTGGGCACCTTCGGGATGATGCCCACCTTCGACGGGCTGGCGGCGGCGGGCAAGTTCGGCCCCGACAACATCTTCATCCACATGACCGGCATGTCCGACATGGCCTGGAAGGCAGCCGCGGACGCGGGCGCGCATGTGTCGCTGTCGGTGCCGGTCGAGATGCAGATGCGCCACGGGATGCCGCCGATCCAGAAGTGCCTCGACCTCGGGATGTGGCCCTCGCTGTCGTCGGACGTGGAATGCACCATGTCGGCCGACCCCTTCACCCAGATGCGCGCGACGATCACCCTGCAGCGCATGTTCGCCAACGAAAAGGCGCTGGCGGGCGAGGATTACCCCAAGCTTCTGTCGGCGCTCGACGTGATCCGCATGGCCACGATCGAGGGCGCGCGGGGCCTCAAGCTGGACGCCCGCACCGGCAGCCTGACCCCGGGCAAGGAGGCCGACATCGTGCTGCTGGATGCGCGCCTGCCCAACGTGGCGCCCTTGAACCACGTGCCGGGCGCGGTGGTCACGCTGATGGACCGCACGAACGTGGCCACGGTCCTCTGCGCAGGCCAGGTGCGCAAGTGGCAGGGGCGGCTTCTGGGCCACGACATGGACAAGCTGCGCCGCGAACTGGAAGCCAGCCGCGACGGCCTGTTCGCGCGTGCGGGCGTGGAACAGGACCTCTTCCGCGCCTGACACCGCTGCGTGGGACCGGGGCGGAGGCGCTCCCGCCCCCTCGGGGCATCCGGGCTGACGCCCGGAACCCCTCGGCCTTGGGCCGGGCCGCCTGCGGCGGCGGGTGCGCCGGGTGGGTGGCGCCCTGCCAATGCCCATGGCGCCGCCGCCGTTTTCCCTTGCCGCGTCATCCTTGCTCAAATACCTTCGGGCATACGGGGGTTGCTACCCCGAGCTGTCCGCGGGGGGGGCATGCGCTGGCTCGTCGTCCTGGTCCTGATGGCCACCATATTGCTGCCGCTCCGCCTGTCTGCGTGGGAGGCCACCTTCCAGGACAACGGGTCGTGGTTCAGCGGCTGGCTCGTTTCGCCCGACCGCACCCTCTACCTATGGTGCGGTGGGCCGACCCCGGGTGGCCCGGGTCTGCCGCCGACCGACGAGCCCATGCTGACCGACCCCGGAACCGTGGACCTTGCTATCCGTCATCCCGGACTGCAGCCTTACCCAAGCGCGGAACCGGGTTCGGTTCGAACCGATGTCTTTTTGGTCGCGAGCGGAATGGGGTTCGGGTTGCCTGATCCCTTTTGGGACGAATTGAACGGCATGGGCTTTGTTCAGCGCCTGTCGCTGGCCGATCCACTCTTCGCGGCCGTCGCGCAGGCCGCCGAGCTTCAGGTATGGGCGGCTGGCGTTCCAGTTGCCGTGCATTCCTCGGCGGGTTTCGCACAGGGTCTCGCGTCCATCGCCGCCGAGTGCAATGCCCTCTGGCAAGCCTCGGCACCGCCACCGCACCCCGAGACGAACTGGATGCTGGACCAGGCGACGGGCGCCATCGTCGCGGGTTGCCGAAGCAACGCTGACCTGCAGCCGGGCCATGCGCAGACCGGCGATATCGACGGCGACGGCATTGCCGACCTCGTCATCGACTGGGCCGCGATCACCTGCCTCAGGGGCCCGCCAAGGCCCCTCTGCGGGGCTGCGAATTGTTCCGTTCTTGTCTACCTTTCCTCGCGTCCGGACCGTCGCCCCTTTGCGGATTTCTTGGCGGTGGGCGTGCAACTCGAAGCAGGGCAGGACGGTCGGGCGCGGCTGCTAACAGGAACGACGGCAGGGGGATGCCCGGACACGACCCGGCCCGCGCAATGCCAGAACGTGATTGTCTGGAATGGATCGGAACTGCAGCGCCTTCCGCCCGGGGGCGGTTGACCCGGCCCCGAGGGCCTAGACCCCGCGCCAGATCCAGCCACCGCCCAGCACCCGCGTGCTGTCGGGCGCATAGAGCACGCAGGCCTGGCCGGGGCTGACGCCGTCCTCGGCCACCACCAGTTCCACCTCGGCCTCGGTTGCCGAGACGGGGCGCAGTATCGCCTCGCGCGGGGGGCGGGTGGACCGGATGCGGACGTCCAGCACCCGTTCGGGCGCGGCGTCGAACCCGCCATCGCCCAGCCAGTTGACCTCGCGCACGGGCACGCGGCGCGTGGCAAGCATCGCCTTCGGGCCGACCACCACCTGCCGCCGATCCACGTCCA
>CAYYOE010000494.1:0-2209 GCA_964473055.1 uncultured Rhodobacterales bacterium
CGGCGGCACGGTCACGCAGCTGTCCCAGACCATCCGGCGGTTCGGCTGGTCGGCCAAGTTCGTCGATTTCGACGATCTGGCGGCGGTCGAGGCCGCGATTGACGCCGACACCCGCGCGGTGTTCTGCGAATCCATCGCGAACCCCGGCGGCTACATCACCGATATCCCCGCCATTGCGGCCATCGCCGACCGCACCGGCGTGCCGCTGATCGTCGACAACACCTCGGCCACGCCGTACCTGTGCCGCCCGATCGAACAGGGGGCGACGCTGGTGGTGCATTCCACCACGAAGTACCTGACCGGCAACGGCACGGTCACGGGCGGCGCGGTGGTGGATTCCGGCAAGTTCGACTGGGCCAGGCACCCTGGCCGGTTCCCGTCGCTGTCGGAACCGGAATCCGCCTATCACGGACTGACCTTCGCGGCCCTTGGCCCCATGGCCTTTACCTTCCATTCCATCGCGGTGGGCCTGCGCGACCTTGGCATGACGATGAACCCGCAGGGCGCGCACTACACGCTGATGGGGATCGAGACGCTGTCGCTGCGGATGCAGCGCCATGTCGAGAACGCGGTCAAGGTCGCCGAATGGCTGGAAAAGGATCCGCGCGTCGAGGCCGTGACCTACGCCGGCCTGCCGTCCTCGCCCTACTACGAACGGGCCAAGAAGATCTGCCCGAACGGGGCGGGCGCGATATTCACCTTCGCGGTAAAGGGAGGATACGAGGCCTGCGTGAAGCTGGTCGACAGCGTGAAGCTGTTCAGCCATGTGGCGAACCTGGGCGACACGCGGTCCCTGATCATCCACTCGGCCTCGACCACGCACCGCCAGCTGTCCGACGAACAGCGCGCGGCGGCGGGGGCGGCGTCGAACGTGGTGCGCCTGTCCATCGGGATCGAGGACGCGCGCGACATCATCGCCGATCTGGATCAGGCACTGACGGCGGCAACCGCGTAGCAGGGGCGGGCGGGTCAGGCGGCCCGCCGCGTCCAGCACCACAGGCACAGGATCTCGGTCGCCACATGGGCGGCCGCGATCGCCGTGGCGCCCGTGGCGTCGTAGGCGGGCGCCACCTCGACCACATCGCCGCCGGTCAGGCGAATGCCCGCAAGGCCGCGCAGGAAGGCCGCCGCCTGCCAGCTGGCCAGCCCGCCCCAGACCGGCGTGCCGGTGCCGGGAGCAAAGGCAGGGTCGAGCGCGTCGATGTCGAAGGTCAGGTAACACGGCCCCTCGCCCAGGATCGCGCGGGCCTTTGCCACGGCAGCGGCCACGCCGCCTTCGTGCACTTCGGCCGCGTCGATCACATGGACACCCAAGTAGTCGTCGCAGTGGGTGCGGATGCCCACCTGCACGCTTCGGGCGGGATCGACGTAGCCTTGCCGCACCGCCTTGTACATCATGGTGCCGTGGTCGATCCGGCCCGTGTCGTCGTCCGGCCAGAGATCGGAATGGGCATCGAACTGGATCACGCCCAGAGGCCCGAACCGGGCCGCATGGGCCGCGAGGATGGGCAGCGTCACATAGTGATCGCCCCCCAGCACCAATGTGCCCGCGCCCGCATCGAGGATGCCACCGACATGCGCGGTCACGGCCGCCGGGAAATCACTGGTGCGGGCGTAGTCGAAGGCCATGTCGCCGAAGTCGGCCACCGCGAAATCCGACAGGGGATCGAACCCCCAGCCATAGGGTGGATCAAAGGGTTGGAGCGAGGATGCCTCGCGGACCGCGCGTGGCCCGAAGCGCGCGCCGGGGCGATGCGTCACGCCCTGGTCGAAGGGAATGCCGGTGACCGCCAGATCCACCCCCGTCAGATCCTTGGTGTAGCGCCGCCGCAGGAAACTGGTCGCCCCTGCAAAGGCATTCTCGAAGGCCGGGCCCTTCAGCCCGGGACGGGTGAAGGCCAGGTCGGTTTCGCGTTTTGCATCCTCGAGCGCCATGGCCCCCTCCTGCGCGGCTGCACGGCCCTTTTGCCGCCGGCCGCGCCTACGGTAAAGGGTGCAAGGGGGCGCTGCCCCCTCGGGCCTTCGGCCCTCACCCCCGGGATACTTGGACCACGTCGAAGTGGCGGCCGCGTGCGCACAGCAGCCATGGCCTGTGTGTGGCCGCCGTGTCAGAGCGGCAGCGCGCGTTCGACGATCCGGGCGAAGAAGCTTGCCCCCACCGGCGTGATGGCATCGTTGAAGTCGTATTCGGGGTGGTGGCAATAGGGCC
>CAYYOE010000495.1:0-2205 GCA_964473055.1 uncultured Rhodobacterales bacterium
TCAGGTCAGCGATTGGTGAGTGCAATCGCAGATCTTATGCAGGAAGCCATCGATGCGGGTGCTTTCCGAAAGGTGCCACTGCCCGCTGCCGCTGAAATCGCTTACGGCATGGTCGATGCCGCGATGCGAGCGTGTTTTCGTCCTGGCCACGCCATCAATCGCAACACGTATGTGTCGCAACTCGACGACGCCCTGCGTCGCTATCTGACGGAGGATGGGCCTGCGTAATACAGGTCTGCTTGCGGTGTAGCCTTCTTGGCCCGCTGTGGGTCACTTGCGCCGATAGCACCCAACCACCGATCGTCGGCTAATCTACCAAGGTCCGGACGAACGGCAAGGGGCGCGTCGTGATGCGCGCCTGTTGGGGGTAGAGCAGTGGCAAAATTTCGCATGCACCATTCTCGGGCGTCCGCTCTCTGGGCGACACCGCCCGCAGGCGATTAGCGTTCGGGAGGCCCGCGCTGCCGTCGTGCCGTTGGTCGCGGTGGTGCCCGTGACGGTCGCCGGCGGGTGGGTGGTGCGCGTGCCGCCGTGGATGCCGCCCATTCCAACTTCATGTCGTCGAGCAGTTGCTCCAGGAGCGGCTTCCTGGCCATCCATTTGGCGCGCTCGGCGCGGGATTCCTGGATGGCCTCGCGCACGTCTGATGTGTCGGCGAGCCCCATGCTGGCCAGTGAGCGGGCGATATCGATCGCATCCACCCAGGGGCGGGAAGGGGGCGGCGGTTTCGGGGTCTGGGTTGGTCTGCGGCGCGGCGGGCGGCGTTTGGCGAGGCCGTTGGCCGTGATCTGCAGGCCGAGCGCGGAGAGCTTCACGTAGCTCGTGGCATCGCCGATCACGAAACCCTTGCCTTTGGCTTCCAGGGTGAGCCCGTCTTCGGCCGCCAGGTGGGCCACGTCGTCCAGCGTGGCGCCGAGGTCCAAGTGCTCGGATAAGCGGCTGGAATAGTCGGCGGCCTCGTTGGCGGACCATTGCGGGCGGGCGGTGGCGGCACCGCGTCGGGCGGCGCGATGTGCCGGCGTGCTCGGCCCCTTGCGCGCATCCGCCGTGCCCTCCGGATCGAACCGGTGGCAGGGGGCCGGCGTGAACCCGTACTCCTCGGCCAGCGCCTTCATGATGCGGTCGAAGCGCTGGAAGTCGTGTTTGGTCTCCCACGCCCGGCCCGTCTCCGGGTGCACGCGGTTGATCATCATGTGCAAGTGGGCGTGCGCGGTGTCGCCGTGGCCCATGACGAGGGCTTGGTGCTCGCCGAGGCCGGCCATCTCCAGCGTCCTGCGGGCGATTTCCTGCATGATCTCCGGGGCCGGACGCTCGCTCGGGTGCCAGTTGAGCATCAAGTGATAGACCGGCTTGGCGCATCGCCGCGACAACTGGGCCGTGGCCTCCATGACGACGGCGGCCAGCCGGGCGTCCCGCGTCGGCACGTTGTGGCTCGCCACCCAGGCCACGCGCGCGGGATCTATCGGTCGCGTCGAGCCCTCGAGCAGGTAACGCGCCAACCCCCTGAAATCGCTCGAGAGCGGCGCGATCTTGGCCAGCATCAGCCGCTGAGCCTTTTCAGGAGGCGCTCGATCTCCGCAAGGCATGCCGTCGCCCTGTCGCGGACGAAGTAGAGGCGGAGCAAGTTGGCATGGTGCGCGACCTGGTTCAGGTTGTTGCCGAGGCGGGCGAGTTCGCGGATCGTCGCCGCCGGCAGCGTAGGTGCCCGGCTCGATGGCGGCGGCCGTCCCGCGTAGTGGGCCGCAACGATCTCACGGATCAGGCGGGAGGCCGGCGCCCGGCGCCGCTCGACCTCGGCCATCAGCGCCTTGTAGGCAACCTCGGGCAGCCGCGTGTGCAGCCGGCGGGGCAGCGGTGTGCCGCCGTCCGACGTTCCCTTGCGGTAGCCACGGGGCGGCATCGTCGGCCTCCTTCTCGGTCATGCGTTCGGGAGGTGTGCGCCTGCGGCGTGGTGCAGCGGTGCAACGCTGCCACCCGAGGGGGATGGCGACCATTTTGTCGTCCAGCCCATACCTCGCCACCTCCTTTTCCTCATTCTTTCACATGGCCTTCCCCCTCGTCAGTCGCTCTGCCTCCCTCTTGCTCATCTTCATGCTTTCAGGCCACAGGTGCGATCCGAGGAACTCCCCGGTAAGGGAGAACAAGGACGCCTTCGGCGGGCTTCTGTGGCGGGGGACTCTGTCCCCCTGCACCCCCTGGGATACC
>CAYYOE010000496.1:0-2202 GCA_964473055.1 uncultured Rhodobacterales bacterium
GCGGGGCGGCTGGCGCCGGTCGATCCGCATCACCTGATCTTCTCGATCTGGGCGACGACGCAGCATTATGCCGATTTCGACGTGCAGGTGCGGGGCGTGCTGGGGGTTGCGGATGGCGACGGGCATCTCGGCGATGCCGCGCGGTTCCTGGAGGCGTTCTATCGCCGGGGGCTGACACCGGGCTAGGCAGCCCCCGCGACCCGGCGCCCGTCCACGAAGACATGGGCGATGTTGGCGCGTGCGGTGCCGTGCAGGAGGCGTTCGAGGCGGCGTTCCGGGGCTTCCGGCCCCATGTCGGGCCATTCGGCCAGGCCGCCATTCGGCGCGGCGGGGTCGATCAGAAGCGCGTCCATCCGCTGGCCGGGGGCGATGGTGCCCACGGGCAGGCCCAGCACCTGCGCGCCGCCTGCGGTGGCCAGCCAGAAGGCGGTGGCGGCGTCGATCCGGGCGCCTGCGTGGTGGCTGCGGGTCTCGGGCGGCAGGTCGGGGTCGGTGCCCGATTCCAGCATCCGGGCGGCCATGAGGGCGGTGCGCGCGGCCTCCCACACGGTTGCCCCCGGCCCGCCCGAGATGTCGGACCCGAGGCCCACCGGCGTGCCCAGCGCGAGCGCGCGGCGCAGGGGAAACGCGGCCCCGGCGAAGTAGGCGTTGGACCAGGGGCAGTGTGCTACGCCTGCCTGACGGGTACCGATCAGGCGCAGGTCCTCGTCGGACAGGAACACGCCATGCGCCAGCACCGACCCCGGCGGCATCAGGCCGAAGCGGTCGAGCGCGGTGGTGTCGGAACAGCCCATGCGGGTGGCGACGTGGGTATGTTCCCAGTCGCTTTCCGAGACATGGGTGGTAACGGCGGTGCCGGTGTCCCGCGCAAGCTGCCCAAGGGCCGCCAGCAGGCCGTCGGTGCAGGCGGGGATGAAGCGCGGTGTCACCATCGGCCGCACGCGCGCGTCGGCGTTGTCGGGGTGGGCGCGGACGTGGTCGATGACCGTGCGGGTGCCGGTGATGGCGGCATCCACGGAGGCATCTCGGTAGTGGTCGGGGCAGGTGTCGGGGTGGTCCATCGCCACCCGGCCGACGAACGCGCGCTGGCCGCGGTCGATGCAGATGTCGGCGAGGCGGCAGGTGGCGGCATCGTGGATCGTCGCGAAGTAGACGGCCGTGGTGGTGCCGCCCGCCAGAAGGTCGCCGACCAGGCGGGAATAGACCCTGTCGGCAAACGCTGTATCGGCGTAGCGCGACTCCAGCGGGAAGGTGTAGCTGTGCAGCCAGTCCTCGAGCGGCAGATCCAGCGCGGTGCCGAGTTGGGGGTATTGCGGTGCGTGGATATGCAGGTCGATCAGGCCGGGCATGAGGACCGTGCCGGGGGGGGGCGTCACCAGCCGGTGGCCTGCGGCGGCGATCCGGTCTGGATGCGACGGGTCTTCGGCTGGGGTCACGGCGGCGATGGTGCCGTCGGCGCCGATGTCCACCAGCGCGCCCGGAAGGGACTGGACCAGACCCTGTTCCGGCGTATGCAGCACATCCGTCCGCAGCAGGCGCCCGCGCAGATCAGGGATCATGCGGCCTGGGCCCCGGCGGTCGTGCCCCAGGTGAAGCCCTTCTCCTTGAGCCAGCGGCGATAGGCGATGGACGACGCATCGGCGCGGGTGGGTGTTTCCATCCGGGGTTCCATCGGCAAGAGGCGCGGGCGCTGGTTTTCCAGGATGATCCGATCCTGCAGGAAGATCATCTGCTGGAAGCCGATCAGGTCGGTGAGGTTCGATGCGCCGTCGATCAGCCACATGGCGGGGTGCGCGCGGCAGAGGTCGGGGGCAAGGGGCTGGACGAACAGGGCGATGACGTCCCACCGGCCCGCGGCATTGGGGCAGGTCTTGTAAAGGATCACGTCCATGGGTCGGGCGACGCGGTAGATATAGGCCGTGTCGATGGCCCCGGTCGCCGAGAGGGCCGCCTTGGGTTGGACGAAGGTGCAGTCGGTCGCCCAGACCTCGTCGACATCCCTGCGGATCTCGCAGGCGTAGGGGGCGACGTGGGTATGCGGCTCGGCCCCCAGGATGTCGGTGTGGACGAAGGGGAAATGCGCCATGTCGAGAAAGTTTTCCACGATGCGCAGGCCCGAGGTGCGGACAGTGACCGCGCCGCAGGGCACGATGCGGCGGTCGGGTTCCAGCGCCTCGGGGATGTCGGGCGGGCCGCGGTCGG
>CAYYOE010000497.1:0-2202 GCA_964473055.1 uncultured Rhodobacterales bacterium
CCCCGTCCGCCTCGGCCCCGGCAAAGCCCGCGACCACGGCGAAGGTCGTCACGATTCCGTCGTTGCCGCCATAGACGACCTGCCGGATATGGTCCGACAACCCGCGCCGCAGGCGGGCCATGGGCGTGATCGGCCGTGTCGGGGACGACTGTCTTGGGGGCGGGCTGGCCCGGTCGGGCATGGCTGGCCTTGATCTGGCGGTGTCGGGCCCACCCTGCGACGGACGCATGCGCTGGGCAAGGCGGGAACGACCAGGTTTGCGAATTGCGGGAAGGCGCGGCACGGGCGGCTTCAGAGCCAAATGCAGACGGCGACATCCCAACGAGAGGGCATCGGATGGCCGCGGACTGCCGCAGCCCCGCTGGTGGTCCGCACTTTATTCCGTCAGGTCGGACGACATCCGAGCGCGCGCTGACGTCACCAAAGCGGCTGGCCGTGGGGGCGGCCATCCGCTGCCCGGGCCGCTTCGCGGCTGTTCCGGGCGAGGTGCGGGCACAGGCGTTGCAATGAGCCCACGTTCGGCCGCCCAGCCTACAGGTCCACCTCCAGCACGGCGCCCGCCGCGGCGGGACGCGAGCAGCACAGGATCACGCGGTCTTCGCGCTCTTTCGTCGACAGGACGTAGTCGCGGTGCTCGATGGCGGCGGCCCCGGTGTGTCGCGCCGCGCAGACCCCGCAGATGCCGTCCGAGCACTTCATCGGCACGGCGATCCCGGCAGCGCCCAGGGCGTCCGTCGCACTGAGGTCGGCCGACACCGCGACTTCGCGGCCCGATTTCGTCAGGCGCAGCGTGAAGGGATGGTTGACGTAGTCGGGCGGTTCGGGAACCGAAAAGACCTCGCGCGACAGCGCCTCCTCAGGCCAGCCCCGGACGCGGGCCGTGGCAAAGACGGCGTCCATGTAGGCCATGCTGCCGCAGGCGTAGAGGCGGAAGCCGTCGCGCCAGTCGGGGATCAGCGCGCCCAGGTCCGCGCGGCCGCCCTTGGTGGACAGATGCAGCGCGGCCCGGTTGGCCCAGGGGGTGGCGGCGATGTCCGGCCAGAAGGGCGCCGTGGCGCGTGCGCTGTAGTGCAGGCGGAAGTCGCGGCCCAGCGCGTGCAGCCGGTGCGCCATGGTCAGCATCGGGGTCACGCCGATGCCGCCCCCCATCAGCAGCGAGAAGGGCGCGCCTTCGTCCAGCGGGAAGTGGTTGCGCGGAGGCGAGACGAACACGCGCCGCCCCTCGCGGAACACCCGGTGCATCAGCATCGACCCGCCACGTCCGCCCGCCTCGCGCTGGACGCCCAGCACATAGACCGACCGGTCGGCGGGGTCGCCCGCCAGCGAATACTGGCGTTGGAACTCGGGCGCGATCACCACGTCGATATGGGCGCCTGCCTCCCAGATGGGCAGATCGGCGCCGTCGGGGGCGCGCAGGTCGAACCGCACGGTATCGGCGGACAGGTCGGTCCGGGTGGTCAGGATCACCGGAAACACCGGGGGCGGGCCGTCGAGGGGGCGGGGGCCGGGCACCAGACCTTCCACCTCGCCCCGGCGCAGGCGTTCGCGGTACTCCTCGGGCGTCAGCATGGCGCGGTAGCGCGCGATCCCGGCCTCGCGGTCCACCGGATGCGCGATGGGCAGGGGCGGCGGCATCACGTCTGCGGGATAGACGGCCAGCGTCTGATCCTCGTACCGCAGGTCGAGGTCGCGGTTCAGGCCGCGCGCATGGGTGGCCCCGGCCGCCACATAGCGGCCCGAGGCGCGGTCAAGCTCGATATCCCACCACCATTTCTTGACCGGGTTGATCGACCCACGCCCCAGCCGGTCGTCCAGTTCCGCCAGGAGCCGCGCCGACCCGGGCGCGGCCATCGCCAGCCGCCGGAACGGTTCTTCGGCAAACAGGCCTTCCATATTCCACGGGCAGGTCTTCATGCAGCGCCCGCACATGCCGCCGCCGGAGTTCGTCAAGCGGTAGCGAGCGCATTTCTCGGCGTCGGACTTCCAGATCTCGTAGCCGTTGTACATCAGTTTCGGCCCGGCGGTGACCGCGCCCGAGGGGCACTCGCGGGCGCATTTGTTGCAGGCGGAACAGAAGCGCTGCAGGCCGAAGTCGATGGGCTGGTCGTGGACCATGGGCATCGAGGTTGTCACGACGCCGGATTTCAGGCGCGGCCCGAGGAAGGGGTTCAGGATGACCTCGCCGATGCGGCTGACCTCGCC
>CAYYOE010000498.1:0-2194 GCA_964473055.1 uncultured Rhodobacterales bacterium
CGGCTGTGCCATAGGTGTCGGGCAGGATGATGCGCAGGTTGCCCTCGTGCTCCTCTTGCCAGTCGGCCAGCACCCTATAGGGCGCTTCGGCCAGTTCAGTGTCTGTTTCGGCCAAAGCGGCATAGACCATCGGCAATTCATGCGCGTTGGTTCCGATCGCCTCGATGTCGCGCCGCATGGCGATCAGGCAGTTGGAAGTGCCGATGAACCGGTTCCCCAGCCCCTCTATCATCGCCTGAACCGCCCAGTCCTGCCACAGGAAGGAATGCCGCCGCCGTGTCCCGAAGTCTGCGATCCGCAGCCCCTCGATCCCACGCAGCCGTTCGATCTTCTCCCACAGCTTGGTCATCCCGCGGGCGTACAGCACCTGCAACTCGAACCGCGCCATCCGCCCCAGCACCGCCCGCCCGCGCAACTCCATCAGCACGGCCAGCGCCGGGATTTCCCAAAGCATCACCTCGGGCCAGGCGCCCTCGAAGGTCAGCTCGTACTGCCCGTCGCGCCGTTCCAGGTGATAGGGCGGCAGGCGCACGCCCTCGAACCACTCCATGAAATCGGGGCGGAACATCTGCCGCTTGCCGTAGAAAGTATTGCCGCGCAGGAAGGTGCTTTCGCCCCGGGTCAACCGCAGCCCGCGGATGTGGTCCAGCTGCTCGCGCAGCTCGCCTTCGTCGATCAGGTCGGCCAGCCGGATATCACGGCTGCGGTTGATGAGGGAAAACGTAACCCGTGTGTCCTGCCGGTTCCGGAACACCGACTGGCACATGAGAAGCTTGTAGAAATCCGTATCGATCAGCGACCGCACGATGGGGTCGATCTTCCAGCGGTGGTTCCAGACGCGTGTGGCGATATCCATGTCAGATCAGGTCCACCCCTGCCGCCCGCATCTGCGCGCGCGCATCGGCCAGCGACCCGTTCAGGTCAATCGCGCGGCACCCGTCTTCCACCACCGTCACGCCGAACCCCAGCCGCGCAGCGTCGAGCGCCGAGTAATTCACGCAGTAGTCGGTCGCCAGCCCCACCAGAACCACATGGGTGACCCCCCGGGTGCGCAGGTATCCTTCCAGGCCGGTGGGCGTGGCACGGTCGTTCTCGAAGAAGGCGGAATAGCTGTCGATCCCCGGCCGGAAGCCCTTGCGGATGATCAGGTCGGCAGCATCGACGCGGAGGTCGGGGTGGAACGTGGCGCCGGTCGTGCCCTGCACGCAATGGGTTGGCCACAGCACCTGCGGGCCGTAGGGCATCTCGACCACGGTAAAGGGTTCGGCCCCCGGATGGTTTGCGGCGAAGGACGCGTGCAACGGTGGATGCCAGTCCTGCGTCAGCACCTTCACCACGAACTGCGGCAGCAAGGCATTGACCACTGGCACCACAGCATCGCCGTCCGCCACGGCCAGCGCGCCGCCAGGGCAGAAATCCACCTGGACATCGATCGCCAACAGCGCTTCGTTTGCCGGTCGCATGGTCTGCCCCTCCGCCTGTCCCGCGACCCTGCGTAAGTCGCGGCTGACGGAAACGTCAACCGCCCTTCCGCCGGGGGCCATGTCCGGCTAGATCCCGCGCATGGTTCTGGTTGCCGCCTTCTACTTGTTTGCCCCCCTGCCCGACCCGGCGCGCGTGCAACACTCGCTGGCGCAGCTTGCCTGTTCGCTGGGCGTGAAGGGCACGGTCCTGCTGGCGTCTGAAGGCGTCAACGGTACCATCGCGGGCGATCCGGCGGCGGTGGATCGGGTGCTCGCCCATATCCGCGGCTGGCCGGGCTTCGAGGCGATGGAACACAAGGCCGCGCGCGCCGCCGCCATCCCCTTTCGCCGCCTGAAGGTGCGGGTAAAGCGCGAGATCGTCGCGCTGCGCGCGCCCGCCGACCCTGCCACGCGGGTGGGGACCCATGTCGCGCCGCAGGATTGGAACGCGCTGATCGCAGCACCCGACGTCGCCGTGATCGACTGCCGCAACGGGTTCGAGGTTGCGATGGGCACGTTTCCCGGTGCGATAGACCCTGAAGCCCGCAGCTTTGGCGATTTTCCCGCGTGGTGGCAGGCCAACGCGCACCGCTTTGCAGGCAAGCGCGTGGCGATGTTCTGCACCGGCGGCATCCGCTGCGAAAAGGCGACAAGCTGGCTGCTGGACCAGGGCTTGCCAGAGGTATTCCACCTGCAGGGCGGCATCCTGAACTATCTGGAACAGGTCCCGC
>CAYYOE010000499.1:0-2184 GCA_964473055.1 uncultured Rhodobacterales bacterium
CACGATGTCGTTCGACCCGATGACGATGGCGACGTCGGTATCTGGGAAGTCCTCGTTGATCTCGTCCATCTCCAACACGATGTCGTAGGGCACCTTGGCCTCGGCCAGAAGAACGTTCATGTGCCCGGGCAGACGCCCCGCGACCGGGTGGATGGCAAAGCGCACGGACTTGCCCTTGGCGCGCAGCTTGCGGGTCAGTTCGCTGACCGATTGCTGCGCCTGCGCCACCGCCATGCCGTAGCCCGGGATGATGATGATGCTGTCGGCATCGTTCAGCGCCGCGGCCACGCCATCGGCGTCGATGGCGATCTGCTCGCCCGAGACTTCCATCTGCGGCCCGGACTTGCCCCCGAATCCGCCCAGGATCACGCTGACGAAGGACCGGTTCATCGCCTTGCACATGATGTAGGACAGGATCGCCCCGGACGAGCCGACCAGCGCGCCCACGACGATCAGAAGGTCGTTGCCCAGCGAGAAGCCAATGGCCGCCGCCGCCCAGCCGGAATAGCTGTTCAGCATCGACACCACCACCGGCATGTCGGCGCCGCCAATGCCCATGATCAGGTGGTAGCCGATGAACAGCGCCAGCGCCGCAAGCAACAGCAGCACCAGGACCGAGGGCGTTACCATGTAGAGGATCGCCAGTACCAGCGAACCGGCCGCCGCCGCCGCATTCAGCATGTGCCCGCCGGGCAGTTGCGTGGCGGCGCTGGTGATCCGTCCCGCAAGCTTGCCGTAGGCGACCACCGATCCGGTGAAGGTCACTGCGCCGATCCAGATCCCCAGCATCAGTTCGACCCGCAGGATCCCGACCTCGACCGCCGTCTTCTTGCCGATGATGGCGGCAAAATCGGTCAGCCCCTGCCACAGCGCGTAGGCCGCTTGCGTCATCGGCCCTTCGGGCTGCGGGAAGGGCAGCGCGGCCGCCGTGAACTCGGCGGCAACGCGGCCAATCTCGACATGGGCGTTGAAGCCCACGACCACCGCCGCCAGCCCCACAAGGCTGTGCATGATCGCCACCAGTTCGGGCATCTGGGTCATCTGCACCCGGGTCGCCAGTTGCCAGCCCACGACCCCGCCGATGGCGATCAGCACCAGCGACAGGAACCACAACCCGCTGCCCGGCCCGATCATCGTGGCCAGGATCGCGATCGCCATGCCGACAATCCCGTACCAGACCGCGCGCTTGGCGCTTTCCTGGTTCGACAGCCCCCCTAGCGAGAGGATGAACAGAACGCCCGCGACCGCATAGGCCGCAACGGTGAACCCGTAATCCATCTGTCCTACCCCTGCCCGTTCAGGATTTCTGGAACATGGCGAGCATGCGCCGCGTCACCATGAACCCGCCGAAGATGTTGATCGCCGCCATCACGATCCCGGCCGCCGCCAGCACCGTGACCAGCGCCGAGGTCGATCCGATCTGCATCAGCGCCCCCAGGATGATGATCGAGGAGATCGCGTTGGTGATCGCCATCAGGGGCGTGTGCAAGGAATGGCTGACGTTCCAGATCACCTGGAAGCCGACAAAGACCGCCAGCACGAAGACGATGAAGTGCTGCATGAAGCTTGCCGGCGCAATCAGCCCGACGCCCAGTACCAGCGCCCCGCCCGCGGCCAGCAGTGTCACTTGCTGGCGCGTCTGCGCCTTGAAGGCGGCCAGTTCCTGGGCGCGCTTTTCCTCGGGCGTCAGGTCCCGGGCCTTTTCCTTCGGCTTGGCGGCAGCAATCGCCTTCACCTTGGGCGGCGGCGGCGGAAAGGTGATCTGGCCATTGTGCGTGACAGTTGCACCGCGGATCACGTCATCGTCCATGTTGTGGACGATCTCGCCATCCTTCTTTGGTGTAAGGTCGTTCAGGAAGTGCCGGACGTTGTTCGCATAAAGGCTGGAGGCCTGGGCAGCCATCCGGCTGGGGAAATCGGTGTAGCCCACCACCGTCACGCCGTTCTCGCTGACGATCTTTTCGTCGGGCACCGTCAGGTCGCAGTTGCCGCCGCGTTCGGCCGCAAGGTCGATGACGACGCTGCCGGGCTTCATCGCCGCCACCATGTCGGCGGTCCAGAGCTTGGGCGCGGGCCGCCCCGGGATCAGCGCCGTGGTGATCACGATGTCGATGTCGGGGGCGAGTTCGCGGAACTTGGCCAGTTGCTTGGCCGCGAAGGCCGGGCTCGACGGGGCCGCATAGC
>CAYYOE010000500.1:0-2173 GCA_964473055.1 uncultured Rhodobacterales bacterium
CGGATCATTTCACGGCTCCTGCGGTGATGCCGCGGATCAGCTGCCGCGAGAAGATCAGGTAGAGGATCATCACCGGCACGATCGCGAGCGACAGGGCGGCGAGGACCGCGTTCCAGTTGGTGACGAACTGCCCGATGAACACCTGGCTGCCCAGGGTGATCGTCTTGGTGGATTCCGCTGGCGCCAGGATCAGCGGGAACCACAGGTCGTTCCAGATCGGGATCATGGTAAAGACCGCGACCGTGGCCATCGCGGGCCGCACCAGCGGCAGGACCAGCGTGAAGAAGATGCGATACTCCGACAGTCCGTCGATCCGGCCTGCGTTCTTCAGATCGGCCGACACCGACCGCATGAACTCGGACAGGATGAACACGGCCAGCGGCAACCCCTGCGCGGTATAGACGAGGATCAGCGCCATCAGCGTGTTCACCAGGTTCAGGCTGACCATCATCTCGAGGATCGCGACGGTGCCGAGCCGGATCGGGATCATGATCCCGAGCGCCAGGTACAGCCCCATCAGAAGGTTGCCGCGGAACCGGTATTCGGACAGCGCGAAGGCCGCCATGGCGCCGAACAGCAGGACGAAGAACAGCGAGGCCACGGTGACGATCGCCGAGTTCTGGAAGTAGAGCAGGAAGTCGCCCTGCTTCAGCACGGTGGTGTAGCCCACCAGATCGAAGGTCTCGCGCGTGGGCAGGGCCAGCGGTTCGGCGAAGATCGCCCGGCGCGACTTCATGCTGTTGATCAGGATGACGAAAACCGGGAACAGCGCGATCAGGGTGTAGGTCAGCAGCACGGCATGGGCTGCGATGGTGCGGGGGAGCGAGGACCGCGAAACCGAGGATTGGGTGGCCATCAGAACTGGTACCTTCTGAGGCGGGTCTGGATCCCGAAGAGATAGAGGCTGACACCGGCGAGGATGATCAGGAACATCGCGGTGGCGATCGCGGCGCCCATGTGCGGGTCGCCCAGTTGCAGCTGGAACCCGAAGAAGGTGCGGTAGAGGAACGTGCCCAGGATGTCGGTGGCAAAGTTCGGACCGGCCAGCGCGCCCTGGGACACGTAGATCAGGTCGAAGGCGTTGAAGTTGCCCACGAAGGTGAGGATCGAGATGATCCCGATCGACGGCAGGATCAGGGGCAGTTGCACCTTCCAGAACCGCGACCAGCCGGTGATCCCGTCCATCTCGGCCGCTTCCATCACCTCGTCCGGGATCGACAGCAACGCCGCGTAGATCAGCATCATCGGGATGCCGACGAACTGCCAGACGGACACCAGCGCCAGCGCGGTCAGGGCTGCCCCCTCCTGCCCCAGCCAGGGCGCGAACAGGTGCCGCAGCCCGACGGCATCCAGCATCGAGGGTGCGATGCCCCAGATCGGCGACAGGATCAGCTTCCAGACAAAGCCCACGATGACGAAGGACAGGATCGTGGGGATGAAGATCGCGGTGCGATAGAACGCGGCCATCCGCAGACGAGGGCTGGACAGAAGGGCCGCCAGCAGGATGCCGATGGGGTTCTGCACGATCATGTGGATCAGGAAGAACCAGGCGTTGTTGCCGAGCGCGTTCCAGAAAGATGCCGACCAGCGCGGATCGCCGAAGAGCGTGGCAAAGTTCGCCAGCCCCACGAACACCCGCTCGCTGCCCTCGCGCGCATAAAGCGCCAGGTTCAGCGTGCCGAACAGGGGCACGATCATGATCGCGGTGTAGACCAGCACGGCGGGCGCCAGGAACACCACGATGTGCCAGCGGACGGGCTTGCGGGCGGGCATGGGCCTCTCCAGCGAAAAGGGGAAGGAACGCGGCGGGCACAGGCAATCCCCTGCCCCTTCGATGCGCCCCAAATATCCTCGGGGGGTGCGGGGGGCAGACAGCCCCCCGCGCCTTCGCGTCGGGTGCGGGGACACCGCCCCCGCGCACATCACGTCACTGCTGCGGCGCGTACCAGCTGGCCAGACCGTCCTGCAGCCGCGCCGCCGCATCCGCTGGCGCCTCGGCCCCGCGGATCACGTTGGCGGACGCGGTCCAGGTCTCGTTCTCCAGGTTCGGCGTGCCGCGCGACAGGATCTGGTAGGTCGACCGGATGGTCGACGAACAGGTCTGCCGCCAGCCCACGAATTCCTGCGCGAGCGGATCGGTCATCTCCACCGGCGTGGCGTTGAGCGAGAAGAA
>CAYYOE010000501.1:0-2166 GCA_964473055.1 uncultured Rhodobacterales bacterium
CGGACGCGCAGAACTGCGGGAACATCCTGGCGGGTGTCGGCCCCTTTGCCATCGCGCGGGGGCTGGTGGCGGCAAAGGACGGCGAGACCGTGGTGCGCATCTGGATGGAGAACACCGGGCAACTGGCCGAGGCGACCGTGCAGACGCCGGGGGGGCGGGTTACTTATGCAGGCACGGCCCGGATCGACGGCGTGCCGGGGACGGCGGCGCCCGTGGGGATCGTGTTTTCCGGCACCGCGGGGTCGAGTTGCGGGGCGCTGTTGCCCACGGGGCGGGCGGTGGACCTTGTGGCCGGGGTGGAGGCCACGCTGATCGACAACGGGATGCCCTGCGTGATCCTGTCCGCCGCCGACCTGGGCCTGACCGGGGGCGAGGCGCCCGCCGACCTGGACGCCGACACGGGGTTGAAGGCGAGGCTGGAGGAGATCCGGCTGGCGGCGGGGCCGATGATGGCATTGGGCGATGTGGCGGCCAAGTCGGTACCGAAGATGGTGCTGGTCAGTCCGCCCGCCGCGGGTGGCACGATCCGCACGCGGACCTTCATCCCGCATGTCTGCCACAAGGCCATCGGCGTCTTGGGCGCCGTGACCGTGGGCACGGCATGCCTGTTGCCGGACGGCCCCGCTGCTCGGGTAGCGGCTGCCGGTTCCGGCAATCCGCGCCGGCTGGACATTGAACACCCGACCGGCACCTTTACCGCGCTTGCCAATCTGGCCGGTGACGGGTCGGTGGACCGGGTCGGCGTCCTGTCGACCGCGCGCAAGCTGATGGAAGGGGTGGTGCATGGCTGACGGCCCGCCTGTCACACCCGCGCCCACGGGGGGCGAGGTGCCGAACCTGCGGCACCTGCGCCTGCTGGTCGCGACCGTGGCCAAGGGGTCGCTGACGCGGGCGGCGGACCATGTCCATATTTCGCAGCCTGCCGCCAGCCAGGCCATGGCGCGGCTGGCCGATGTCTTCGGGGCGCGCCTTCTGGAACGCGCGGGCAACCGCATCGTGCCCACGCCCGAGGGGCGGATCGTGGCGCATCGGGCGGGCAGGGCGCTGGCGCATCTGTCCGAGGCCGGGCGCCGCCTGTCGCGGGCCCAGCGCGGCACGAACGGCGGGCTGACGGCCGACCTGCTGGAACGTCACGCCACAATGCCGCAGCTGAAGGCGTTGGCCGCCTTTGCCGAGGCGGGCAGCTTTTCAGGTGCGGCGCGGGCGCTGGGCCAGACCGAACCCAGCATCCAGCGCGCGTCGCGCGAGGTGGAACGGATCGCGGGCGTGGCGCTGTTCGACGGCAGTTTCCGGGCGCTGCGCCTGACCCCCGCGGGCGAGACGCTGTCGCGCCATGCCGCGCTGATGCTGAAGGAGGTGGCCGCGGCACAGGCCGAGTTGCGCGAACGCGAGGGGCGGTTCGACGGGAGGCTGGTGGTGGGCACGCTGCCGCTGGTGCGCACGCGGATCGTGCCCGAAGCGGTGGTGGCCCTGACCGCGCGCTATCCCGAGGCGCAGATCGAGATCGTGGATGGCCCCTACGAACAACTGGCGCAGTCCCTGCGCATGGGCACTTGCGACCTGCTGGTCGGCGCGCTGCGTGAGGGGTCGGTGGCGCCGGGACTGGACGAAGAGGTGCTGTTTCGCGACGGGCTGGCGATCGTAGCCCGTGCGGGGCACCCGCTGGCGGATCGGCGGCTGACCGGATCCGACCTGGCGGGCTACCCCTGGGTCCTGCCGCGCCGTGACACGCCCAGCCGCGCGATCCTGGACCGGCTGATGCAGGGCTGGGGGCTGGATGCGCCACCGCAGGCTGGCGGGCGCGGCCATGTGGAAACCGGGTCGCTGGTGGCGCTGCGCGGCATCCTGACCGCGTCGGATGCGCTGACGATCCTGTCGCCGCGCCAGATCGAGGTGGAACTGGACGCGGGACTGTTGGCGGTGCTGGACCTGGCGCTGCCACCGACCGACCGGCCCATCGGCGTCAGCACGCTGGCGGGCTGGCAGCCGACGGCGCTGGGGCTGGCGTTTCTGGAAGAACTGCGCCGTGCGGCGGGGACGGGGACGGGGACGGTCTGAGGCCAGCGCTTTGCCTTCCCGAGTGTCCGCCACCTGATGCGAGGTTCCCACCGGCGGAATGGGGTGCTCAGCAGACTTTGGGCTTCAGGCCGATTGAACATTGCACCC
>CAYYOE010000502.1:0-2160 GCA_964473055.1 uncultured Rhodobacterales bacterium
GGAAGGCGACGTGGTCGAGGTGCGCCAGAAGTCCAAGCAGATGGCGCTGGTGCTGGAAGCCGTGGGCCTCGCCGAGCGTGACGTGCCCGACTATCTGGAAGTCGACCATTCCAAGCTGACCGCGACCTTCGCCCGCGTGCCGGGCCTGTCCGATGTGCCCTACCCGGTGCAGATGGAACCGAACCTGGTCGTGGAATACTTCGCCAAGAACGGCTAAGCCGCCTGGCACCGACCGTCAGGGCCGCGGCCACCGCCGCGGCCCTTTTCGTTTTCCGGGGCCTGCCGTCACCCGGCCGGTCCCTTCGCAGTCAGGCAGCCGGCGGCATCTTCGCGTGGTGGGTGAGCCCCTCCGGAAACGCGTCCCAGGACTGCGCCGCGCTCGTCCAGGTGACCTGGCGCGGAGCGAAACGCGCCGGATCGTCCAGGCTCGCCGCAACAACCGCAATCAGCCCGGGCATGGCGGGAAAGTCCATGTAGACCGGCGCGCCGCATGCCGGGCAGAACCGGTGGCGCTTTTCGGTGCCGCCGTCCCCCCGCGTCGCCCAGGCACCGGCCTCTCCGGTCACCGCCGCCTCGGGCGCCATGGCAAAGACCAGCCACGACGAATGTCCGGTGCCGCTGCGCCGCTGGCAGTCGCGGCACTGGCAGTGGGCCTGTTCGACCGGCGCCCCGGCCAGTGCGTAGCGCAGCGCGCCGCAGGCGCAGCCGCCGGTGAAGGGGGTCTCCATTCACGCCGCCTTCGGCTTGGCAAAGACATTCAGGCCCGCGCCGGTCTCGAGGTAGCTCTTGAGGCTCGACAGCACGATGGGCCAGCCGCGACTGACACCCTGTTCCATGCCGCTGCCCTTGATGAGGTCATCATGGGTCACGATCAGCTTGGTCATGCCGTCATAGGGAACGACCTCGAAGGTCACCCGGCTATAGGCCTCGGGGTCGGCCTCCTCGGACCGGTTGACCCAGCTCAGGACCAGGCGCCCCGGCGGCGCATGCTCGACGACCCGGCCCACCAGTTCGACGGTGCGGGCGGCATCGTTGCGCACATGCTCCCAGCGCGATCCTGGCTGCCAATCCGACACGTTGGAATGGCCCCAGTAGCGACTGGAGATCTCGGCGCTGGTGATGGCGTCGAACACCTTCTCGGGCGCCGCCGCGATGAAGGTGACATAGACGAACGACGTGCGTTCAACGGTCATTCCGGTTCTCCTTCGAGGGTTCGCTTCAGGTCGTGCAGCAGGGAAAGGCGCTGGGCCTCGAACTTCCTGACCCAGCGTTCGTAGATCTCGTGCAGCGGCACGGGGTTGATGAAGTGCAGCTTCTCGCGGCCACGCCAGACGATGCTGACAAGGTTCGCGTCTTCCAGCAGGCCAAGGTGCTGGGTCACCGACTGGCGGGTCATCGAAAGATGCTCGCACAACTGCCCCAGCGTCTGTCCGTTGCGCTCGCACAGAAGGTCAAGCAGCCGCCGGCGGTTGGGATCGCCGAGCGCCTTGAAGACCTTGTCCGCGTCGTGTCCAACCTGTGCCATACCGCCAATATGCAGGTATTTACCTGCATGTCAATCCGCGCGACACGCCCCGCCGCCTTTCGGCTTTCCTTTTCAGGCCTCGGTCCGTATGTCCGGGGGACACACCCCGCGCCGAGGTTCAAGCTGCCCGCGCCCGGTCGCCCAAGTCCGGTAGACGCGATCGGGACGCGGCAACCGGAAAGGAGCACCGCCATGGCCGAAGAACACCACGACTGGCCTGTCCACGGGAAAATCGACGGCCCCATCGTGATGATCGGCTTCGGGTCGATCGGTCGCGGCACCCTGCCCCTGATCGAGCGGCACTTCGAATTCGACGCCAGGAAGCTGACGGTGATCGAGCCGCTGCACGACGACCACGCCTTCCTGGTCCAGCGCGGCTATCGCCACCTGCAACTGGCCATCACCCGCGACAACTACCGCGAGGTCCTGTCGGGCCTGTTCGCCGAGGGCCGGGGGTTCTGCGTGAACCTGTCGGTCGACACCTCGTCGCTCGACCTTATGCGGCTTTGCCGGGAACTGGGCGTGCTCTACATCGACACGGTCGTGGAACCCTGGGAAGGTTTCTATTTCGAGACGACCGACAACGCCGCGCGCACGAACTACGCGCTGCGCCAGGCCGTGCGCGAGGAGAAGGC
>CAYYOE010000503.1:0-2155 GCA_964473055.1 uncultured Rhodobacterales bacterium
CGGATTGTTGCAAAGCTGAACGGAGTCTTCCACAGATTCGCCCCAATGCTGCGGCTATGTCGACGCGGGAAACGGGGCAAGGGTGGATCTGACGTGACGACGGATCATTGCGACAGAGATGACAGGCGAGGGCCCGGCCTGGGTGGGAGGACACTGCGATGATGCAGCGGCTCTCCGGTGCGTTGGCGCGCGCCTTCCTTGTGATCTTGCTTATCGCGACCCCCGCACTGATGCTGCCCGGCGTATCGAATGACAGCACCCAGATCGTTGCCTTCGTGGCGATCTTCGGTGCAGCACTGGTGATCTTCGAATATGCCTCGGTCTATCCGGGGCTGGTCGAGTTTCGCGATG
Organism: uncultured Rhodobacterales bacterium; assembly: GCA_964473055.1. Taxonomy (GTDB): domain Bacteria; phylum Pseudomonadota; class Alphaproteobacteria; order Rhodobacterales; family Rhodobacteraceae; genus UBA996. The sequence continues at coordinate 352 of CAYYOE010000503.1, forward strand.
CGCCGCCTTTCAACCGCATCCGCTTTGCAGCGCTCTTCATCATGGTGCTTCTCATGGCCACACTTGTGCGTGGCCAGGCGGCTCCGTCGGTGCCTTCGGACCTTGTGGCGGCGTTTGCCGGCGTGATCGGATCATGGCTGGATTTCCCCTACAGTCCGGTGCGCCTGGTTGTGCTGATGCTGCCCGAAACCGCACCGTGGAGCCATGTGCAGCTGGTGCGCAATGCAGCTGGCGTAGCCTACCTTACTTCGGTCCTGGCGCTTCTCGCGTTCTTCATCCATGTGCGCCTGTTGGGCTGGCCCCTGCGCCGTGGCAGCTTCAACGTCTGGGTCAACTTGCCCACCTTCGATCCGACTTCGGGTGGGGATGTGGTGCAGAGGCTCGGAAAGGAGGCCCGTATTAACATTGCGTTAGGGTTCTTGCTGCCATTCCTGACCCCAGCGGTGGTAAAGGCGGCAACATTCGTTTTCGGGTCGGTGACGCTGGACAACCCGCAGACGATGATCTGGACGGTGGCGGCATGGGCCTTCCTCCCGACAAGCCTGTTCATGCGCGGTATCGCGATGGCGCGGATCGCCAGCCTTATCGACGCCAAACGCCAGCGCGAAGCGGACTACGAATCCGAGGACTACGCCACGGCCTGACCCTTGCAACAGGCCTGCTGGCCACCGCGCCGGCTGTGGCGGACCCGATCCGCATCGCCACATTCCACACCGAGCTTTCCCGCAAGGGTCCCGGTCTGATGCTGGCCGACCTGCTGTCAGGATCCGATCCGCAGGTTGCCGCCGTCGCCGCAGTGATTGCGGCGGCAGATGCCGACGTGCTGCTGCTTCAAGGGATAGACTGGGACCTGCACGGCGCGGGGATTGCAGCACTCGCCAATACCCTGGCATCCGCCGGCGCGCTCTACCCCCATAGGGTGGCCTTGCAGCCGAACTCGGGGATGGCGACCGATCTTGACCTCGATGGGGACGGACGGATCGGGCGGGCGGGCGACTCGCAGGGCTGGGGCGCCTTCACCGGCGTAGGGGGAATGGCCCTGCTGTCTCGTCTGCAGGTAGCCGAAGTGACGAACCTGTCAGACCTTCTGTGGTCGGACTTGCCGTTTGCCACCCTCCCCGTGGGCATCACGCCTGAAGCGCAGGCGATCCAGCGCCTTTCCACCCGAGGGCACTGGGACGTGGCACTGGAACTGCCGTCGGGCGGCAGGTTGCATGTGCTGGCCTACCACGCCACACCGCCGATCCCGGACGGCCCGGCCGAGCGCAACATCCGCCGCAGTGGCGATGAAACCCTGCTGTGGGCAGCCTATCTGGACGGCGCGCTGAACCTTTCGCCCCCCGATGCGCCGGTCATTGTGGCCGGCATCGCCAACATCGATCCAGAGGACGGCGACGGCCGGCACGCGGCAATCGGCACGCTCCTCGCCCATCCCCGTCTGGCCGACCCGGCGCCGACCAGCCTCGGCGGAGCCGCAGCACCCGATCCCGGCCAACGGGGCGACCCCACGCGGGACACGGCGTCCTTTCCGAATGGGCCGGGCAACCTGCGCGTCAGCTACCTCCTGCCGGACCGGCGGCTGGAGGTGACAGGCGCTGGCATCCTCTGGCCCACGCCGGACGACGCCTTCGCCGCCACGGTGGCGGCGGCTTCACGGCACCGGCTGGTCTGGGTGGATATCGAGACGGACCGGTAGGGGGGGGGCGGACTACGCCGATCGGTGGCATCTGTCACCCAACAGCGGATGCGCTCGTGACAGCGGCGAAGCCATTGCCCGGGTGGCTCACACCGTTTTTCCGGGCGG
>CAYYOE010000504.1:0-2134 GCA_964473055.1 uncultured Rhodobacterales bacterium
GGGTCGAGCTGGAAAACGGCCATGAGATCATCGCGCATACGGCAGGCAAGATGCGCAAGAACCGCATCCGGGTTCTGGCAGGCGACAAGGTGCAGGTGGAAATGACCCCCTATGACCTGACCAAGGGGCGGATCAACTATCGCTTCAAGTGATCCCGTGTCCGCACAGGACAGGGCAACGGCGGATCGGCCCCGGCTGATCCTGGGGTCGGCGTCGCCCCGGCGGCTGGAACTACTGGCAGTGCTGGGCGTGACGCCCGATGCCGTCCGCGCGCCCGATATCGACGAAGACCCGCACACCGGCGAACTGCCACGCCCCTATGTCGAACGCATCGCGCGCGGCAAGGCGCAGGCCGTGGCCGCGGACGACGTCGACATCGTGCTCTGTGCCGATACCACCGTTGCCGTGGGCCGCCGCATCCTGGGCAAACCCGCCGATGCGGCCGAGGCCGCGGCGATGCTGACGCTGCTGGGCGGGCGGCGGCACCGGGTGCTGACATCGGTCGCCGTGCGGCGCGGTGCGCGCGTCTGGCAGCGCACGGTCGACAGCCGGGTCGCGATGAAGCGCCTGTCGGATGCGGAACTCAATGGCTATCTCGCCACCGGTGACTGGCGCGGCAAGGCGGGGGCCTATGGCATCCAGGGGCCGGCAGCGGCGCTGATCCCGTGGATTTCGGGCAGCCACAGCGCCATCGTGGGCCTGCCGCTGGCGGAAACGACGCAATTGCTGGCGGCGGCGGGCTGGCCGATCTGGAGGCAGGCATGAAGGGCACCGCGCTGATCCTGGGCCACCTGAAAGGGCGCGAGTCGGCGGCCTACCTGCGCGACGGGCGGCTGGACGACCTGCTGGTCGCCCCCCCCGAGGATGCCCCGCCGGGACCGGGCGCGGTGTTCCTTGGCCTGCCCGACCGGCCGATGAAGGGCCTCGGCGGCGCCATGCTACGCCTGCCCGACGGGATGTCGGGCTTTCTGCGGGGCGCCAAGGTGCTGCGCCCCGGGGCCGGGGTCGTGGTGCAGGTGACGGGCCATGCGGACGGCGCCAAGGCGCTGCCGGTCACCGACCGGCTGATCCTCAAGGGCCGCTTCGCCGTCATCACGCCAGCCGCGCCGGGGGTGAACGTCAGCCGCCAGATGCGCGACGACGACCGGCGCGCGGCGCTCGAATCGCTGGGGCGCGCGGCGCTGGGCGACCGGTCGCACGGGGTCATCCTGCGCTCGGCGTCCGAGACCGCGGACGACGCCGCCATCGCGGCCGAAGTGGCCGACCTGGCCGACCTCGCCGACCGCCTGATCGCCGAGGCGGGCGGCCGCGCGGCAGCACTTCTGCTGGATGCCCCCGGCCCGCATGACGTCGCCCTGCGCGACTGGCCCGACGCCGAGGTGTTCGACGACGCGCCCGGCGCCTTCGACCGCCACGGCGTGACCGACCTGGCGGCGGCCCTCGCCCGGCCCACAGTGCCCTTGCCCGGCGGCGCGTCCCTGGTGATCGAGCCGACGACGGCGATGGTCGCGGTCGACGTGAATACCGGCGGCGATACCTCGACGGCGGCGGGGCTGAAGGCCAACATCGCCGCGGTGCGCGAACTGCCGCGCCAGTTGCGGTTGCGCGGCCTGGGTGGGCAGGTGGTGGTGGACATGGCGCCGATGGCCAAGAAGGACCGCCACATCCTGGACCAGGCGCTGAAGGCCGCCTGTCGGGCCTGCCCCGTGGAAACCGCGGTGCTGGGCTGGACGGCGCTGGGCCATGTGGAACTGCAGCGCAAGCGCGAACGCCTGCCGCTGGACCCGGGACTGCTGACATGACCTGCCCGATCTGCCAGCGCCCCACGGTGGACGCCTACCGCCCGTTCTGTTCCCGCCGCTGCGCCGATGTCGACCTCGGCCGCTGGCTGACCGGGGGCTATGCCATCCCCGCCGCGGACGACGATGACGAGGACGGCGCGGACAATGGCCCTGGCCGGACCGAACGCCCCTCCTGACAGGCGATTTCGCCTCTGGACAGCGCCCGGCACGCCGATTATCACGCCCTCACCGCGCGCGGGTCCGCCTGCGACCGTGGGCCCAGGTAGCTCAGTTGGTAGAGCAGCGGATTGAAAATCCGCGTGTCGGCGGTTCAATTCCGTCCCTGGGCACCA
>CAYYOE010000505.1:0-2132 GCA_964473055.1 uncultured Rhodobacterales bacterium
GCCGACCACGTCGCATCCGTCCATGTTCCGACCGCGAAGCTCTCCATAGCATGGGTGGTTGGATTCGATTTGAAGCGGAGCTACGGCGTTCGCGGTAGAATGGGGAAAGGCTGTTCCGGTTCTGGTGGCGTGCCTCCAATGACGGTACCGGAAAGAGGCGGTTGGCGTGCGACGGAACTGCTGCGATGCAGGCCTTCTGACCTTCGCTCAGGCAGGGCGGAACCAGAATACACGTCCTGATTCAGCGCAGGATTGAACCTTTCCGCCTCGAGGTTGCACCTTGGGTCAGCAAGGGGACCATGATGGACCGGGCCGAGAAGCTCCGCGCCTTACTCGCGCTGCATGTTGCCGGGGCCCGACTGGGCCGCGCGGCGGATTTCGTGGCGCTGGTCGATCTGGCCGGGCCGCGGCTCTTGGCCCATGCCCGTCGACTGTGTGATGACGGCGAAACGGCGCGCGACATCGTGCAAGAAGGCTGGGCAGCCATCGCGCGTGGGCTGCACGGGCTGCGCGACGACCGGGCCTTCCTGGCGTGGGCGCTGGCCATCGTCACCCGCACCGCGGCGCGCGAGTTGAAAGCGCGTATCCGGGCGCGCAAGACCCACGCTGAACTGGCTCGCCAGCAAGCCGAACCGTGCGCCGACCCGCCCGACCTGCGTTCGGCGATCAACGAGTTACCGGCGGGCCAACGGACAGCATTGGCGCTTTTCTATCTGGACGGGCTGTCGGTGGCCGAGGTGGCCACCGCGCTCGCCATTCCGCCGGGGACCGTGAAGACCCGGCTTATGCATGCCCGCAACCGCTTGAGGGCCCTCATGAAAGGAGACGAACATGGATGAACTTGACCGCCGTATCGCTGAGGCCCTCGCCGAGGATGACCTCGGCCTGCCGGGGGACGCGCGTGAACCAGGCTTCTTCGTGCTGGCCTTTTCCACCATGCGCGGCCCGCAGGGCTGGGTGACATGGGTGCTGATGGTCGTGCAGACCGTGATGTTCCTGGCCGCAGTCTGGGCCGGATGGAACTTCTTTGCCGCGACCGATGTGCTGCCAGCGATAAAGTGGGGTCTCTCCGCCGCAACGCTGGCGATCGTGGCGACGCAACTGAAACTCGCGTTGGTCCCGCAAATGCAGGCCAACCGCGTGATCCTAGCCTTGAGACGGCTGGAGCTGCGATTGGCTGCGCAACAGTAGGAGGTCCGATCGTCCCTTAACCGGTCGGCGGGCGGCCGGGTTCACATCAGGAAGATGATCGCAAGGCCGAAGAGAAGTTCATCAGGACCGAGTCGGACATCGGATTCTTCGCTCGTCCGGAGCGCAAGCCGACCCTGCTCTATAATGGATATGGCGATTACGTCCCGGGTCTACGAGGAAATCGAAGAAGTCCATGGCGACCGCTCGTTTCGATAAGGGCTGAGCGCGCGGCACCCGTCCATGTTCCCTCAGACACGTTGAGGGCTGGGGTCAGGACCCGGACAGATAGTCGGCGGAGACGTATCCCGTCACTCCCGGCGCATCGCGGAGTGAGACCCGGCACCAAAGCTGACCTACTTCGGTCACGCAGTGGTGGCGCGTAAGGGCAGTACCGTCCGGCAGGCCGAGGATGATCCTGTAGCCGAGCCCGGGGCCAGCCCTGAGCTTCAGGAGATCGCTTCCCGCGCGCTCGACCACGGCCCGGCTGCCTGGACCGCCGGCGCAGCCGGCGATGAGCAGGATCGAAACCAGCGAAGGAATGAGTGCAGAACGCATGCTTGGGCCCCGACCGCGATCTCAGGCTTGGATGCCGAGACGAACATCTGAATCAGAATTCGGCCATTGGCAAGGATGGCTCTTCGCAAGAGCCGCCGCTTACAAAGATGAGGGCGCGAGTTGCCGGGTCGGCCCCTACGGCGCGCGTATCCCGGTCGCGCCGAGCTTGAAGGGAAGGCTCCTCTGCGGGCCGCAGCAGGGCGAAAAATTTCCACGGCATGTGCCGATGACGCCTGACACGCTGCGCATTGCACGGATGGCTGGTCCGGGGAAGCTGCATCGCAGCGTCTCACAAGATCCGAGTGGCAGGTGTGGGGCCGGGAGCGACGAGGGGCTGGTCGATGCGAGGGCCAGCCCGCCGCTCTGCCGCAAGTCTGCTGCGAGCC
>CAYYOE010000506.1:0-2125 GCA_964473055.1 uncultured Rhodobacterales bacterium
TGGTGCTGGGCGGGGGCGGCTACAACCCCTGGTCGGTCGCGCGGTGCTGGACCGGCGTCTGGGGTCTGCTGGCAGGGCACGAGATTCCCGACCGCCTGCCGCCCGAGGCCGAGGCGGTGCTGCGGCGCCTCGCCTGGCCCGGCCGCGCCGCGGGCCGCGCCCCGCCCGAGGACTGGTTCACCACGCTGGCCGATCCACCGCGCGACGGACCGATCCGGGACGACGTGCGCGCCCGTGTCGCCGCCCTGACCGCGCGGATGGCCGCGGCCCGCGCGGCCTGAAGGGAGGGTAGCGTCATGCGGGCCTTCCTGGCGCTTGACCTGCCCGATGCCCTGCGCGCCGCCCTGTCGGCGGTGCAGGACAGGCTGCCCATCGACAAGGCGGGCGGGCGCGCGGTGGACGAGGACCAGATGCACCTGACGCTGGCCTTCCTCGACGACCAGCCGGAACCGGTGCTGGCCGACCTGCACGCAGATCTCGACCGGATGCGCCTGCCGCCGATCACGCTGGCGCCCGCGGGGCTGGGCACCTTCGGGGGCGACCGTGTCACCTCGGTCTGGGCTGGCATCACGCCCGATCCGGCCCTGTCGGCGCTGCAGGCCAAGGTGGCGCAGGCCGCCCGGCGCGCCGGGATCGCCCTGCCGCGCCGCCGCTTCGTGCCGCATGTGACGCTGGCGCGGTTCGGCGCGCGCGGGGCGGCGACGCCGCTGCCGGCCATGGTGGCCGAGCTGTCGGGATGGTCCGCGCCGCCCGTGGCCGTGGACCGGCTGGCCCTGATGCGGTCGCACCTGGGCAAGGGCGGGTCGGTCTACGAGGTGCTGGCCGACTATCCCCTGGGCGCCAGCCGCTGAAGCCGGTCGAGCACCGGCGACAGGTCCACCCCGGCGCGCAGGGGGGCCAGGGCTTCGGTCGCGCGCGCCGCCATCGCCGCCTGTGCGCCCGTGTCCGCCAGATCGAGCATTGCAGTGGCCAGCCCGGCCGCATCGCGCACTTCGATCGCGCCGCCCCCCGCGCGCAGGGCGGCATAGGCCGCCGGGAAGTTCGCCGTATCCGGCCCGTGCAGGATCGCCGATCCCTGGGCCGCAGGTTCGAACGGGGTATGGCCGCCCTTCGCCACCAGCGATCCACCGACGAAAGTGACGCCCGCTGCGGCATACCACAGCGTCATCTCGCCCAGCGTGTCGGCCAGATAGACCGGGCGCGCGAGGTCGGGGGCCTCGCCCCGCGACCGGCGGGCAAAGGTCAGGTCCCGCCCTGCGATCAGGCGCGCCACCCCATCGCCCCGGTCCGGGTGCCGGGGCGCAAGGATCAGCCGAAGGTCCGGGCGCGATGCCCTGGCCGCGATGAAGCCGTCGAGCACGGTCTCCTCCTCGCCCGGATGGGTCGAGGCGGCCAGCAGGGTCGCGGCGCGCGCAAACCCCGGCAGCGGCGCGATGCCTTCGGGGACCGCCCCCGCGGCCTTCAGGTTCAGCACCGGCCCGATCCGGTCCGCGGGCAGGCCCAGCGCGCGGAACCGCGCCGCCGCACCATCGTCCTGCGGCACGATCCAGTCCACCCGCCCGAGGATGCCGCGCACCAGCCCCGGCATCCGCGCCCAGCGCCGCGCGCTGCGTTCCGAGATCCGCGCCGAGACCAGCAGAACCGGCATCCCGCGCGCCTTCGCCGCCAGGATGCGCCCGGGCCACAGGTCGCCCTCCAGCAGCACCAGCGCCCGGGGCCGGTGGCGATCCAGGAACCGCCGCAGCACCGGCGCCACATCGACGGGAGCGGCCTGCACGGCCACGCCCGCAATTCCCCAGCCTTCCGCCTGCGCGCGCCCGGACTCGGTGTTCGCAGTGACGAGGACCCCGCCCGGCGCGAGCGCGGCGATCAGGGGGCGGGCGGACACCAGTTCGCCGACCGACGCGCCGTGGACCCAGACCGCACCGCTGGCGACAGGCGCGCCGCGGCCCAGCCGCTCGGCCAGGGTCCGCGCGCCATCACGGCCGATCAGTCGGCGCAGGACAGCCAGCAGCACAAGAACCAGACCGGCCAGCGGCGCGAGGATGCGATAAGGAACCACCCGGCCCTCCGGTCACGATGCGTCACGATGTGTCACGGGGGAGGCTTGGAGGCGGGTACCGGA
>CAYYOE010000507.1:0-2108 GCA_964473055.1 uncultured Rhodobacterales bacterium
ATGTGCTGGGCAAGGCGCCGGGGCGCACCACGCTGACGCTTCTGGGCCCCGACGGGCGGCTGATTGCCAACGTCGATGTCCAGGTCGCGCCGGACGTGGCCGAGTTCAAGGAACGGCTCCAGCAGATCCTGCCGGGCGAACGGATCGAGGTGCGCACCGCCAATGACGGGATCGTCCTGTCCGGCGTGGTGTCGTCGACCCAGAAGCTCGACAGGGCGCTGGATCTGGCCGAACGGTATGCGCCCAACCGGGTGTCCAACCTCATGGTGGTGGGCGGCACGCAGCAGGTGATGCTGAAGGTCCGCTTCGCCGAAATGAACCGGTCCGTGGCCAAGGGCCTGCAGGGCGGGTTCACCGCGCTGTTCGAGGGATCGGATTCGGCGGGCATTGCCGGAGGCGGCGCGGGCAACTTGCAGAACCTCGCCGGACTGATCCGCCCGGGCTTCAACCTGGCCGAAAACGCCGGGGGAATCGCCGGGGCCGTGACTATTGGCAACACCGCGCTGGAAGTGCTGTTCTCGGCGCTGGAAACCAAGGGTCTGGTGCGGACGCTCTCTGAGCCAAACCTGACCACGCTGTCGGGCCAGCAGGCCAGCTTCCTGGCGGGCGGGGAATACCCGATCCCGGTCTCGGACGGCGATGGCGGTGTGACGATCGAATACAAGCCCTTCGGTGTCGAACTGACGTTCACGCCCCGGGTGGTGGACGGCGATGTCATCAACCTCGACATGATCGCGGCCGTCTCGGGCCTTGATCCGTCGATCGTCGTCCAGGCCGCGGGCTTCTCGGTCAACGCGTTCCGCCGCCGCGAGGCGCAGACCACGGTGGAAATGCGCGACGGCGAAAGCTTCGCCATCGCGGGCCTGCTGGAAGACGACTTCCAGGACAACATCACCCAGCTTCCCTGGCTGGGCGACATTCCGGTCCTCGGCATGTTGTTCCGGTCGGCCAACTACCAGCGCGACCAGTCGGAACTGGTGATCATCGTCACGCCGCATCTGGTCACACCGGTGCGCGGCGAGGCGCTGGCCCTGCCCACCGACCGGATCCGCCCGCCCACCGAGAGCGAGTTCTTCCTGCTCGGCCAGTCGGCCCGCGCCCCCCGTTCGGGCGGCGCAGGCGAGGTCGCGCGGCAGGACTTCACCGGTTCCTACGGCTATGTGATGGAGTGAGCACCATGCGCATGATCACAAGAAGGTCTCTTCTCGGCGGTGCGGCGCTTCTGGGCCTTGCGGCCTGCGACCGGAACGTCGGGTCGTCGTGGTACGAGGAAGCCGGGGCGTTCATCGACGAAGGCGGCTTCGGCAACCCGACGATGAACAACACGCTGGTGATGAACGGCACGCGCGATTTCACCATCGCCTTGCAACAGCGGTTCGCGAACGAGGTGCAGGACACGATCAACTTCGAGTTCGACAGCGCGGTTCTCGACGCCAACGCCCAGGCCGTCCTGCGTCAGCAGGCCGACTGGATCCGCCAGTTCCCCGAGATCCGGTTCCGCGTCTATGGCCACACCGACCTTGTCGGCTCGGACGCCTACAACCAGCGACTTGGACTGCGTCGGGCACAGGCAGCGGTGAATTACCTGGTCAGCCAGGGCATCAGCCGCTCGCGCCTGGAAGCGGTGGTTTCCTTCGGGCGGACACGCCCGGTGGTGGCTACGGCAGAACCCGAACGGCGCAACCGCCGCACGGTGACCGAGGTGACGGGCTTTGTCCGCCGCCATCCGACGGTGCTGGACGGCAAATACGCCCAGATCATCCGCCGCGACTATGTGCGCAGCGCCGTTCCCCCGTCCAGCCTGACCGGCGGCGGACTCGACGCCATCGAAGGCGGCTGACAATTCGACGCTTCGGGCCGGATCGTTCGCAATCACCGAATAATTGCGATAGTCCGGCCCAATTCCTGCCCTTTTTTCCCGACATCTTCGGCCCCGTAGAAGGTTTACGCGTGACCGAGTCGCGCAGGACCTCGGCGGGGCCGTTTCTGTCAAGCGCCCGGATTGGCAACAATCCTCCCGCCGTTGTCCTGCCAAGGGAAAGGAAACGGGGCTCAGATGAGCGGGAAAGTCGCATTGCAGCCAGAACCGGCACCGATTCTCGCCTGCA
>CAYYOE010000508.1:0-2104 GCA_964473055.1 uncultured Rhodobacterales bacterium
CCGATCGCCTCGATCGCGGGCAGGCGGCGGACGATGGCATTGCGCCGCGCCATGGCCTGCACACCCACGGCCAGAGTGATCGTCATCACCGCGGGCAGACCTTCGGGGATGGCGGCCACAGCGACGCCGACCACGGCCATGAAGACCTCGCCGAAGTCGCGGTGGACGACGAAGTAGCCCCAGACCAGCAGAAGCCCGGCTACAACCACGATCAGCGCCGACAGCCAACGCGCGAAATGGTCCATCTGCGCGACCAGCGGTGTGGTCAGCTGTTCGACCCCGGCCAGCAGCCCACCAATCCGCCCGATCTCGGTGCCCGGCCCCGTTGCCACCACCAGTCCGCGTGCCGTGCCCTGCGTGACCAGCGTGCCCGACCACAGCATCGACCGCCGATCGCCCAGCGGAGCTTCCGCTGCCACCGGGTCGGGTGTCTTTTCCACCGGCACCGATTCGCCTGTCAGGATCGCCTCCTGGGCGGCGACGCCCCGGGCCTCGAGCACGCGCAGGTCGGCGGGCACCTTGTCGCCGGGTTCCACGAGAACAATATCGCCGGGTACAAGGTGGGCGCCATCCACCGTCGCGCGGCGTCCGTCGCGCAGCACCGCGGCACCGGGGGCCAGTAGCCCCCGGATCGCGGCCATGGCGGCCTCGGCCTTGCCTTCCTGCACGAAGCCGATCACCGCGTTCACGATCACCACGGCCAGGATCACGCCGGTATCGACCCAGTGCTGCAACCCTGCCGTCACGACCGCGGCCACCAGCAGGACATAGATCAGCACATTGTGGAACTGCGCGAGGAACCGGCGCAGCGGGCCGCGCGACCGGGCGGCGGGCAGGCGGTTGGGTCCGTAATCGCGCAGGCGTCGCGCAGCCTCGTCCCCGGTCAGGCCGTCGGGGTTGGCGCCCAGGACGTCTAGGCACTGCTCGGGGGACTGCGCATGCGGATCGGTCAGGCCCCGACCGCGACCCGGATCCGGCGCGCCGTCGGCGTCCTTCATGGCGGGTTCCTTCGTGATTCGGCTGGCATCGACGCCATCCTTCCCAGGCGGGCGGCGATGGCAAGACCTGGGCGGACTTTCCTCATTTGACTGGACGTGACGACTTCATGTCTGCATTTCATGTCCCGTGCCAACGCAGGAAGCCGCCCCGCCGTGACCGCGACCTACAAGGACATCAAGGCCGACATCCTCGCCCGGATCACGCGGGGCGACTGGAAACCCGGCAGCGCCATCCCGGGCGAAGAGGACCTGGCGCAGTCCTACGGGGCCGCGCGGGCCACGGTGAACCGGGCGATGCGCGAGCTGGCCGAGGACGGGCTGATCGAGCGGCGGCGCAAGTCAGGCTCGCGCGTGCGGATGTCTCCGCTGCGGCAGGCGCGGTTCGATATCCCGCTGGTGCAGCGCGAGATCGAGGAACAGGGCTGCGCCTACGGCTATGCGCTGGTCGGGTCCGGGGTGACGGCGGCGCCCGACTGGCTGCGGGCCCGGCTGGGGCTTCCGGTCGGGTCCGAGGTGCGGCACCTGACCTGCCTGCACCTCGCCGACGGGGTGCCCTACCAGCACGAGGATCGGTGGATCAACCTCGGCCTGCTGCCGCAGGCGCGGGAGGCCGACTTCACGGCGCGGGGCCCCACGGAATGGCTGATCGCGACGCTGCCGTTTTCCGAGGCGACGATCAGCCTGTCGGCCTGTGCCGCGGATGACGGGCTGGCCGCCCATTTCGGCTGCGCGCCGGGCACACCGCTGTTGCAGGCGGAACGGTGGACCCGCTGGCAGGACAAGCCCGTCACCTTCGTGCGGCTGGTGCATCGACCGGGGCATCGGATGACGACGCGCTACTAGCAGACGCGGCGGGGTGGCTGCCCCGTGCACATGTGCACAAATGGTCAACGAATTGAAAATGAACGGAAATGGGTGTGCACGTTCATCTTTCGGCAGGGAAGGTGAACGGAAGTTGCAGGGTGCGGGCGTTGCGGGATGGGTGGTGAGCGTGGGCGGATCGCCCACCCTATGCGCTGAACCCTGTGACCGGCCATCTGACCGGACTTCGGTCGAACAGCGCACCCCGCCCGGATCAGCCGCGAAGCGGCCCGGGCAGCGGATGG
>CAYYOE010000509.1:0-2100 GCA_964473055.1 uncultured Rhodobacterales bacterium
AGGCGGAACTCGGCGCGCTGGTGACGCTGGAAGCCGGCAAGATCACGTCCGAAGGTCTGGGCGAAGTGCAGGAGATGATCGACATCTGCGACTTCGCCGTCGGCCTGTCGCGGCAGCTATACGGGCTGACCATCGCGTCCGAGCGTCCCGGCCACACGATGCGCGAGTCCTGGCATCCGATGGGGCCCTGCGCCGTCATCAGCGCCTTCAACTTCCCCGTGGCGGTGTGGTCATGGAACGCCGCGCTGGCGCTGGTCTGCGGCGATCCGGTGATCTGGAAGCCATCGGAAAAGACGCCCCTGACCGCCATGGCCACGATGAAGATCATGGACCGCGCGCTGGCCCGCTTCGGCGATGCGCCCGAGGGGCTGTGCCAGCTGGTGATCGGCGGCGCGGACGTGGGCGCGGCGCTGGCCGCCTCGCCGCAGGTGCCCATCGTCTCGGCCACCGGGTCCACCCGCATGGGCCGCGCGGTCGGCCCCGTGGTGGCGGGCCGCTTCGGCCGCGCGATTCTGGAACTGGGCGGCAACAACGCGATGATCGTGGCGCCGTCCGCCGACCTCGACATGGCGGTGCGCGCCATCGTGTTCTCGGCCGTCGGCACCTGCGGCCAGCGCTGCACCTCGCTGCGCCGCCTGATCGTCCATCGCGACGTGAAGGACGACCTGCTGGCGCGGCTGACCAAGGCCTATGCCAGCCTGCCCGTCGGCGACCCTCGCGAGGCGGGCACACTGGTCGGCCCGCTGGTGGACACCGCCGCCCGCGATGCCATGCAGGCCGCACTGGATGCCGCCCGCGCCGATGGCGGGACCGTCCACGGCGGCCAGCCCGTCGACCGGAAGGGGGCCTACATCGCCCCGGCCATCGTCGAGATGCCCGCCCAGACCGACGTGGTTCGGTCCGAGACCTTCGCCCCCATCCTCTACGTCCTGACCTATGACACGCTCGACCAGGCCATCGCGCTGCAGAACGGCGTGCCGCAGGGCCTGTCGTCCTGCATCTTCACCCTGAACCTGCGCGAGGCCGAGGCCTTCCTGGCCGCGGGCGGATCGGACTGCGGCATCGCCAACGTCAACATCGGCCCGTCGGGGGCGGAAATCGGCGGGGCCTTCGGGGGCGAGAAGGAAACCGGCGGCGGGCGCGAGTCCGGGTCGGACGCCTGGCGCGGCTACATGCGCCGCCAGACCGCCACAGTGAACTGGTCCGATGCGCTGCCGCTGGCGCAGGGCGTCCGGTTCGACATCTGACCATGACGAACGCCACCCCCGGAAACGCGACGACAGGCGCCCGCCTGCTGGTCGACTGCCTGATCAATCTTGGCGCGCGCAAGTGCTTTGGCGTGCCCGGCGAATCCTACCTTGCCGTCCTCGACGCGCTGCACGACACGGCCGGGCGGCTGGATTTCGTGCTGTGCCGTCAGGAAGGTGGCGCGGCGTTCATGGCGGCGGCATGGGGCAAGCTGACCGGCCAGCCCGGCATCGCCTTCGTCACCCGCGGCCCCGGCGCCACCAACGCGGCCATCGGCGTGCATACCGCGATGCAGGATTCGACGCCGATGATCCTGTTCGTCGGCCAGATCGAAACCGGCATGCGCGGGCGCGAGGCATTCCAGGAGGTGGACTACCGCGCCGCCTTCGGCCCGCTGGCGAAATGGGCGGTCGAGATCGACGCGGCCGACCGGGTGCCGGAACTGGTCGCCCGCGCCTGGGTCACGGCCACCACGGGCCGCCCCGGTCCGGTCGTCGTGGCCCTGCCCGAGGACATGCTGGCCGCCGCCACCCACGCCGCCGCCGTCACCGCCCCGCCGCACCTCGCCCCCGCACAGCCCGACCCTGCCGCACTGGCCGAGGCGCTGGACCTGCTGTCGCATGCCGAACGCCCCTTGGCCATTCTGGGTGGGGGCGGCTGGACCAAAGCTGGCGGCGCCGACCTGCAGGCATTCTGCGCGGCCTCCGATATCCCGCTGATCGTGGCCTTCCGCTCGCAGGATCGCGTGGACTGCACCCATCCCACCTATTGCGGCGATGCGGGCTTCGGCATGCCCGCCCATGTCCGCCGCCTGATCGCGACCGCCGACGTGATCCTGGCCGCGGGCATCCG
>CAYYOE010000510.1:0-2094 GCA_964473055.1 uncultured Rhodobacterales bacterium
CAGCGCGGTCACGATGCGGCGGCATTCGGCGCGGTAGCCTGCGTGGCTGAAGCAGTAGTGGCGGCGCGAGCCGAAGCCGCGCGGGCGGCCCTGCGCGTCCACCGCCAGCATGTCGGGGTGACGGTCGAGCACCCATTTGGGCGGCGTGGCGGTGGGGGTGCCAAGCACGACCTTCAGCCCCGCGGCGCCCAGCGTGGCGATGGCGCGGTCGAGCCAGCCCCAGTCGAAGTGCCCGGGGCGGGGTTCGATCCGCGACCAGGCGAATTCGCCGATGCGGACCCAGGTGATCCCGGCCTCGCGCATCCGGGCGGCGTCGGTCGCCCACCAGTCTACGGGCCAGTGTTCGGGGTAGTAGCAGACCCCCAATGTACGCAGAGGCTGCGTGCGCGGGGGTTGGGTGCGTGACGTCACAGGATCACCTGATGTTCCGGCTGGCCGACCGCGTCGGTCGCATGGGCGAAGGTCTGGCCGTTCGTGGGCTGGTCGAGCAGGGTCTGATCATCCAGCCCTTCGCGCGCGGAGGTCACGAACAAGGTCGCCAGCCCTTCGCCACCGAAGGCCGGACAGGTGGTATGGGTCGCCGGAACGGGCAGGCGGCGTATCTCGCGCCCGTCGGGGGCGTGGACGGCCACGCAGCCCTCGCCCCAGACAGCCAGCCACAGGTTGCCCGTCGCATCCACCACGGCGCCATCGGGCACGCCCGCGCGACCTGCGAAATCCAGGAACACCTCGGGCTCGCCTTCGGGCCAGCCGTCGGTGGCCGACAGCGCCACGCGCCAGACCTTGCGGGCCGCGCTGTCGGCGAAATGGGCGAAACGCCCGCCGGGCGTGAAGCTGATCGCGTTCGGGATCGAGATGCCGGGGTAGAGCAGGCGGATCTCGCCGCGGTAATAGCGCAGGATCGCGCCCACGCCCGGTTCGGCGCGCTTGCCCATGGTGCCGATCCAGAACCCGCCCCATGGGTCGGCGCGGCCGTCGTTCGACCGCTTGCCCGGTTCGTTCGCATCGAGGGGGGTCAGGATCTCGCTGGTGCCGGACGCGATGTCGAACAGGTGCAGGCCGACCTCTGACGCCACCATCAGGTGCCGGCGGTCGACCCACCCGAGGGCGGACACGTTCACCGGAAAGTCCCAGGCGAGCTGCTGGTCGCCGTCGCGCGACAGGATCCGCGACCTGGTGATGTCGCACCAGAACAGTTGCCGCCGTTCGGGGTGCCACATCGGACCCTCGCCCAGGGCGCAGGGGCGGGAATCGAAAGCGGTCATGCGGCTTCTCCCTGTCCTGTGACGCGGTCCCAGGCTGCCACCGCCTCGCGCGCGCGATGGGCGATGTCGGGCACCCCCATCCCGGGGCGATACAGCGATGTGCCAAGGCCGAACCCGGTCGCACCCGCCTTCAGCCAGTCGGCGAAATTGGCAGGACCGACGCCGCCCACCATGAACATCCGCGTCTGCGGCGGCAGCACGGCGCGCACGGCACGCAGCCCGTCGACCCCCATCAGATGCGCGGGAAAGACCTTCAGCGCGTCAGCCCCGGCGGCAAGGGCCGCGAAGCACTCGGTCGGCGTCAGCACCCCGGGAAAGCTGAGCATGCCCGCCGTCCTGGTCGCGCGGATCACATCGGGGTCGCAATTCGGCGACACGACCAGCCGTCCCCCGGCGCCCGCGACCAGCCCCACGTCGCGCAGGGTCAGCACGGTTCCGGCACCGATGGTGGCCCGGTCGCCCACGGCCTCGGACATTGCGCGGATCGAGTCGAAGGGCCGGGGCGAATTCAGCGGCACCTCGATCCAGGTGATCCCGGCGTCAATCAGGGCTTGCGCTGCGGATGCGGCGATCTCGGGCTCGATCCCGCGCAGGATCGCGACGAGGGGTCGGGTCATCCAGCGGTCTCCTTCAGGGTGGCGCGCGCCGCAGCCAGGCCCGCGAGGGTCATCGCGCTGGCCTCCAGACTTTCCCCCCGCACGCCCTGCAAGGCAAGAGCTTCGGCGTAAAGCGCGGACAGCGCGGGTGCGCCCACCAGCGCCACCGGCTGTCCCAGCCACCAGGGCCGCGAAGCCGCCAGTTCCATCCCGATCAGCAGCCCCGACAGCCG
>CAYYOE010000511.1:0-2092 GCA_964473055.1 uncultured Rhodobacterales bacterium
TGCTGCGCATCTGGGAAGCGCGGCCCAAGACCGTGCTGTTCATCACCCATTCGATCTCCGAGGCGGTGCTGCTGGCCGACCGGGTGGTCGTGATGGGCGCCCGCCCCGGCCATATCGTCGAGGACAGCCCCGTGCCCCTGAGCCGGCCGCGCGGAATGGAAACCACCAAGAACCCGGTGATGCATGACTTCGCAGGACACCTACGCGGCCTCCTCCTCCACCGCGACGCGGCCTGAGCGGGTGCGCCCCGTACGCTCGCCCGGGCGCCGCCTCTGGCGCGGGATCGTCCGCACGCCGGGCGCTCTGCCGGTGCTGACCTTCCTGATCATCCTGGCAGTCTGGGAAACCCTGACCCGCGCGCTGGGCGTTCCTTCCTTCGTGCTGCCCGCCCCCAGCCGCATCGCCACGGGGTTCGAGGCCGTCACCTTCGACCGCTGGATGCAGCACGTCTGGGCGACGCTGCGGGTCGCGCTGATCGGCTATGGCCTGTCCATCGTCATCGCCATCCCGCTGGCCATCGCGTTGACCAGGTCCGAGGTGGTGAACAAGGCGCTCTATCCCATCCTTGTCGTCATCCAGTCCACCCCGGTCGTGGCCATCGCCCCCATCATCATCGTGGTGCTGGGGTCCGGCGACCCGCCGCGCATTGTCATCACCTTCCTCATCACCTTCTTCCCGCTGGTGGTCAGCACCGCCACGGGCCTGCTGGCCACGCCCCGCGAGCTGATCGAGCTGTCGCAGTCCCTTCGCGCGCCGGTGTGGCGCGAGATCACGCAGATCCGCCTGCCCTTCGCGATCCCCTACATCTTCGCCGCGCTGAAGATCTCCATCACGCTGGCGGTGATCGGCGCGGTGGTCGCGGAATTCGTGGCCGCTGACCGGGGGCTGGGCTTCTTCATCCAGTTCTCGACGTCCATGTTCCGCCTGCCCGAAGCCTGGGCCGGCCTGGCGATCCTGGTCCTTCTGTCGCTGACCCTGTTCCAGTCGGTGGCGCTGGCACAGCGGGTGTTCTTCCCCTGGTCGCTGCCCAAGGCCAAGGCATGACCGGGGTTCTGATTACCGGCATCGCGCACGGGCTGACCGGGGCGCTGGGGGATGGCGAGCGGTTCAGCGGCGCATTGCGCATCCGCGACGGGCGGATCGCCGCCATGGGCGAGTTGCGCCCCGAACCGGGCGAACGGGTGGTGGATGCCACGAACGCCTTGGTCTGCCCCGGCTTCGTGAACACGCACCACCACCTGTTCCAGTCGCTTCTGAAGGCGATCCCTGCCGGGATGGACGAAGAACTGGACCCCTGGCTGATGCGGGTGCCCTTCACCTGGTGGCCGCACCATGACGAGGGCACGTTCCGCCTTGCCGCCCGCGTGGGGCTGGCGGAGCTGGCGCTGTCGGGATGCTCGACCGTCTGCGACCACCACTACATCTGGTCGGACCGCTACGCCTTCGACCCCGCCGAGGTTCTGTTCGACGAGGCCGCGAAGATGGGCCTGCGGTTTGTCCTCGCGCGCGGCGGCGCCACGCGGTCCCGCGTGTTCGACGACCCCGCCCTGCCGCCCGCGCCCGTGCAGTCACTGGACGGATACTTGTCGGGCTGCATGGCGGCGGCGGACAGATGGCATGACCCCGCCCCCGATGCGATGACCCGCGTCGCGGTGGCGCCGACGACACCCACCTTCAACGTGGAACCGGGCCAACTGGCCGAAATCGCACAGGCCGCCCGGTCGCGCGGCCTGCGGCTGCATTCGCACCTGTCGGAGAACGGCGCCTACGTGGACTTCACGATGGCGAAGTACGGGCGCCGCCCGGTGGACTGGCTGGCCGATCACGGCTGGCTTGGGCCGGACGTGTGGTTCGCCCATCTGGTGCATCTGGACGCAGCCGAAGTATCTGTTCTGGCGGAAACCGGCACCGGCATGGCCCATTGCCCGCAGGCGAATGCGCGGCTGGGGTCGGGCGTCGCCCCGGCGGATGCGCTGCACGCGCTGGGCGGGGCGGTGTCGCTCGCCGTCGATGGCGCCGCGGCGAACGAGGCCGCCGACATGGGCGCGGCCCTCTATTCCGCCTTCACCCTGCACCGCGCGACCAAGGGCGT
>CAYYOE010000512.1:0-2092 GCA_964473055.1 uncultured Rhodobacterales bacterium
CCCATGTCCGCCGCCTGATCGCGACCGCCGACGTGATCCTGGCCGCGGGCATCCGCTTCGGCGAGACCGTCACCGACGGCTACACCCTGTTCGACCTGCCGGAGCCCCGCCAGAAGGTGATCCACATCCACGCCTCGGACCGCGAGCTTGGCAAGATCCTGACCCCGACCATCGGCCTGCATGCCGACCCGAACGCCACCGCAGCCGCCCTGTGCGCGCGCCCTGTGGCGCCGGTCGCGGCGCGTGCGTCCTGGCGGGCCGAGGCGCGCGCAGCACAGGAGGCGGCGATGATCGCCCCGCCGCAGCCCGGCACGCTGGACATGGGGGACGTGATGCGCGTGCTTGCCGACCGCCTGCCCCCCGACGCGGTGCTGACCAATGGCGCGGGGAACTTCGCGATCTGGCCGGGGCGGTTCTTTCCGTTCGGGCCGGGGCATCACTACCTTGCGCCGCAAGCGGGGGCGATGGGCTATGGCCTGCCCGCCGCCATCGCCGCGCGCGTGGCCCAGCCCGGCCGCACCGTCGTCTGCCTTGCCGGCGACGGCGATTTCCAGATGACGATGCAGGAGCTTGGCACCGCCGTGCAGGCAAACGCCGTGCCGCTGCTGCTGATCGTCAACAACGGCACCTATGGCACGATCCGCATGCACCAGGAACGCCAGTTCCCGGCGCGCGTGTCGGGAACCGACCTGTGGAACCCCGATTTCGTGGCGCTGGCCCACGCCTACGGCATCCACGCCGAGCGGGTGGACCGCACCGGCGATTTCGCCGCCGCGCTGGACCGCGCGCTGGACCGGACACCGGATGGGCCCGGCGCCGTGATCGAACTGAGGATCGAGAAAGAGGCCCTGTCGCCCCGCGACACCGTCGCCTCCATCCGCGCCCGGGCCGCGTCGCAGGGATGACGACACCCGCCGATGTCGTCATCGTGGGCGGCGCCGCCGTCGGATCGGCGGTTGCGCATTACCTCACCGCCGATCCGGCCTTTTCCGGCCGTGTCGTGATCGTGGAACGCGATCCGACCTATGCCGGTTCGGCAACCGCGCTGTCGGCGGCGTCGATCCGGCACCAGTTCTCGAACCCCGTGAATGTCGCGATGAGCCGGTATGGCACCCAGGTGCTGCGCGGCTTCAAGGCTGAATTCGGCCTCGATCCCGGGTTTCACGAAGGCGGCTACCTGTTCCTCGCCGCGACCCCGGCGCAGGACGCCACACTCGCCGCCAACCACGCGGTGCAGGTGGATCAGGGGGCCGACGTGGTGCTCTGGACACCCGACGAACTCGCCCGCGCCTTCCCCCATCTGGCGACGGGCGACCTGTCGCGCGCCAGCTACGGCCGCTCGGGCGAGGGCTGGTACGATCCCGTCGCCCTGATGACCGGCTTCCGCCAGTCCGCCCGCGCCCGCGGCGCCGAGGTGATCCGGGCCGAGGTCACGGGGTTGGCCCGGCACCGCGACCGCATCACCCATGTGCATCTGTCGGACGGCACGGATATTGCCTGCGGCTGGGTGGTGAACGCGGCGGGCTGCCGGGGCGCGCAGGTGGCCGCGATGGCGGGCATCGGCATTCCGGTCGCCCCGCGCAAGCGCACCGTCTTTGTCTTCGACTGCCGCGAAAGCCCCGAGGGCACCGCCACCGTGGGCGGCGGCCGCCTGCCCCTGATGATCGACCCCTCGGGCGTCTGGTGCCGCCCCGAGGGGCGGTTGTGGCTGGCAGGCTCTGCCCCCGACCCGGACCCCGACGTGGACCCGGACGATCTGGACCCCGACCACGACCAGTGGGAAGAAGGCGTCTGGCCCGCACTTGCCGCCCGCGTGCCCGCCTTCGAGGCGGTGAAGGTCGTGCGCGCCTGGGCCGGGCAGTACGACATGAACCGGCTCGACGCGAACGCGATCCTGGGGCCCCATGACGAAGTTTCCAACTTCCTGTTCGCGAACGGGTTTTCCGGCCACGGGCTGCAGCAATCGCCCGCCGTTGGGCGCGGGCTGGCGGAATGGATCGTGCACGGGCGATGGGTCAGCCTGGACCTGTCGGCGCTCGGGTTCGACCGGGTGCGCGCGGGGCAGCCGTTCCTGGAGCGTGCGGTGATCTAG
>CAYYOE010000513.1:0-2088 GCA_964473055.1 uncultured Rhodobacterales bacterium
TTCCGCCACCGCCGAAGTCACCGGCGCCTCGGTCGAGAACATGGGCCTGATCGCCGCGGGCGATGCCGACTTCGCGCTGGTTCTGGCCGACACGGCGCAACAGGCCTTCACCGGCACCGGCCGTTTCGAAGGCCAGGGCATTCCCGAAACCCGCGCCGTGGGGTCGGTCTATGCCAACATGGTGCAGATCGTCGCCATGGCCGACAGCGGCATCACCTCGATCGCCGACCTGCGCGGCAAGCGCGTGTCGGTCGGCGCGCCAGGGTCGGGCACGGAAGTCAACACGGCTACACTGCTGGCTGCGAACGGCATCACTTTCGACGACTTCAACGCCCAGCGGCTGAACTTCAACGAGACCGCCGACGCCCTTCGCAACGGCGACATCGACGCGGGCTTCTGGTCGGTGGGCGCGCCCACGTCGTCGATCCTGAACCTGGCAACGACCAGCGGTATCGTCATGGTCCCCCTGTCCGAGGCCGAGATCGCCGCAGCCGTCTCCGCCGATCCGACCTTCGCCCCCCTGCCACTTCCCGCCGGCATGTACACGGGCGTGGATACGGAAACCCCCACGGTTGGGGTGCCGAACGTGCTGGTGGTCTCGGCCGAAACGCCCGATGACCTGGTCTACGAAGTGACCAAGGCGATGTTCGAGAACATCGAGGAGTTGCGCGCGGTGCATCCGGCGGCGAACGAAACCACGGTCGAGTTCACCATGGGCGCGACACCGGTGCCCCTGCACCCCGGCGCGATCCGCTACTACGAAGAAGTCGGGGCGACGATCCCCGACGCCCTGCGTCCCTGACGTGAGGCCGCGCATCGCGGGGTGGGCCATCGTGCCCACCCTGCTGGCCGCGCCTGCCCTGGCAGGCTGGTTGACGGCCAGCCTGCCTGACGGGCGCGAAATCGCCCGTCTTTCCGTCCCGGAAGGGGCGTCTTGGTGCGTGGTCTGGACCCATTCGGTCGCGGGGTTCGAGGTACAGGACTGCTATGCCAATCGCGCGGGCCGGATGGTGCTGACCCACAGCCACTGGCCGGATGCGGCGGCGGGGCTCGACCATGTGCCGGGACGCGGGCGCATGCTGCCGGATGGCACCGGGGGCTATCTGATCGACGGGATCGACGAACCCGTGCCGGGCAATGCCTATGTCCTGCGGCCCGAGGCCCTGGGGGCCGCGGATGGCGCAGGGCACCGCTTGCGCACCGCGACCGGCGAGGTGTCCTTGTCGGCGCTGGCCCCCCGTGCGCGCGTCACCCTCCGGCTGGACCCCGCCCCATGATCCCGCCTGCTGCCACGCCACGCCCGATCCTGCGGCTGATCACCGCCGTCGGCATCGCGCTGTCGCTGTTCCAGCTCTGGTCGGCGGGCGTGCAGCCGCTGGGCCTGTTCTACCAACGCCCGATCCACCTGGGCTTCATCCTGGTGCTGTGCTTCCTGATGTTCCCCGTCACCGGCCAGCGCCCGCGCGGCATCCTAGGCTGGGCCATCGACGGTGCACTGATCGCGGCGGGAATCCTGGTGGGCGCCTGGCTGCCCCTGAATATCGACATCATCGCCAACCAGATCCGCC
Organism: uncultured Rhodobacterales bacterium; assembly: GCA_964473055.1. Classification (GTDB taxonomy): domain Bacteria; phylum Pseudomonadota; class Alphaproteobacteria; order Rhodobacterales; family Rhodobacteraceae; genus UBA996. The sequence goes on from CAYYOE010000513.1 coordinate 1,569, forward strand.
CCCGCCCCGAGGATGTCTGGGTCGGCATCCTGACGACGCTGGTGGTGCTGGAGGCCGCGCGCCGGTCGGTCGGGCTGGGCCTGACGATCATCGGTGCCGTGGCGGTCGTCTATGCGCTGGCGGGCGCGCGGGGCGACCTGCCCTGGCTTGCGGGCTGGCTGCCCGGCATCCTCGATCACCGGGGCTACACGATCCAGCGGCTGGCCAGCCAGCTGACGCTGGGGGCCGAGGGCATCTTCGGCCTGCCGCTGGGCGTCGCCGCCACCTTCATCTTCGTCTTCGTCCTGTTCGGCGCCTTCCTGGAAGTCACCGGCGCGGGCAAGTTCTTCATCGACCTGGCCTATGCCGCCACCGGCCGCCAGCGGGGCGGCCCGGCCAAGGCCGCCGTCATCGCCAGCGCAGGGATGGGCTCGATCAGCGGCAGCGCCATCGCCAATGTCGTCACCACCGGCGCCTTCACCATCCCCCTGATGAAGAAGCTGGGCTACCGCCCCGCCCAGGCCGGAGGGATCGAGGCCGC
>CAYYOE010000514.1:0-2053 GCA_964473055.1 uncultured Rhodobacterales bacterium
GTCGGCACGCTGGCCGCGTTCCTGACCTTCATGACGATCCTGCAGATGCCGGTGCGGCAGCTGGGGATGCTGGTCAACGCGCTGGCGCGCACCTCGACCTGCGGCGCGCGGCTGTTCGCGCTCTTGGACCTTGACCCCGCGGTGCGTGATGCGCCCGACGCGTCGGCGCTTCAGGTGACCGACGGGACGCTGCGGTTCGAGAACGTCGGTTTCGCCTACCCCTCCGCCCCCGGTGTGCCGGTGATCCGCGACCTGAGCTTTACCGCCCGGCGGGGCGAGACCATCGGCCTGATCGGCCCGCAGGGCAGCGGCAAGACCACCATCGCCCAGCTGATCCCGCGCTTCTACGACGTGACCGAGGGGCGCATCACCCTGGACGGGCAGGATATCCGCGACGTGACTCTGACGTCGCTGCGCCAGGCGGTGGCCGTGGTCAGCCAGGACGTGTTCATGTTCACCACCACGATGGAGAACAACATCGCCTATGGCGACCCCTGGGCGCCGCCCGCGCAGATCGAGGGCGCGTCGGACGCCGCCCAACTGCACGGCTACATCGACGGCCTGCCCGACCGCTATCGCACCGTCGTCGGCGAACGCGGCGCGTCCCTGTCGGGCGGCCAGCGCCAGCGCATGTCGATCGCGCGCACGGTGATGCTGAAACCCGCCGTCCTGGTGTTCGACGATTCCACCGCCGCGATCGACGCCCGGACCGAGGCGCGCATCTTCGACGCCCTGCGCCAGCAGGCCGCCGACCGGGTGACGATCCTGGTCGCGCACCGCCTCAACACCCTGATGCACGCCGACCGCATCCTGGTGCTGGAGGATGGCCGGATCGCCGAACAGGGCACCCATGACGAGCTTCTGGCGCTGGGCGGGCGATACCGCGACCTCTACGACCTGCAGAACCGGTCCTACGGGGCGCGGAAATGAGCGGCGAGACCGAGACCGAACGCAACGACGTGCGCGAGGATGGCCGCCGCCCGCCGCGCGCCGTCGTGGGGTCGCACCGCGTGCAGGAGGAAATCTTCGGCCGCGTGTTCGACAAGCGCATCCTGCGCCGGATCTGGGCCTTCGTGGACCCCTACAAGCGGCAGTTCTACCTGTCGGTCGTGGCGGTGCTGGTGTTCACGCTCAGCCAGCTGGCGATCCCGATGATCATCCGTGTCGCCATCGACGACGGCCTATTGGCCGAGGACGGCCGCACCGCGCTGGCCTGGTCCATCGCGGCCTTTGCCGTCGTGATCCTGATCAACTTCGCGGCAAGCTGGACGCAGGAACGCACCGTGGGCCGCATGGCCGAGAACGTGCTGTTCGACATCCGCGAGGCGATGTTCGCCCACCTCCAGCGCGTCAGCCAGAGCTTCATGGACCGCACCGAGGTCGGCCGCCTGATGTCGCGGCTGCAGGGCGACGTGAACTCCATGCAGGAATTTCTGGAGACCTCGGTCATTTCGGTGGGCGATCTGGTTCTGCTGTTCGGGATCATCGGCTGCATGCTGTGGCTCGACTGGCAACTCGGGCTGCTGACCTTGTCGATCCTGCCCGTCCTGTTCCTTGTGCGCCTGGTCTGGCTGCCCCGTGCGCGCGCCGTGTTCATCGCGGCGCACGAGGCGAACTCGGTCACGTCCGGCGCGCTGGCCGAGGCGATCCACGGTGTGCGCACGGTGCAGGGCATGACGCGGCAGACGGTGAACCTGCGCCTGTTCGACGACAAGGCGACGACCAACCTGCAGGCGCAGCTTTTGTCGGCCAAGTATGCCCAGGTTCTGGTGCCCATCGTCGATGCGTTGACGGGCCTCGCCATGGCGGTGGTCGTGGTGGTGGGTGGCGGGATGGTGCTGGACCGCCAGCTGGATGTCGGCGTGATGGTCGCCTTCCTGTTCTTCATCCAGCGCTTCTTCGACCCGATCCGGTCACTGACCATGCAGTATTCGGTGATGCAGCGCGCCATGGCGTCCGGCCAGCGCCTGACCGAGGTGCTGGATGTGCCGCTGCTGGTCACCGATGCGCCCGATGCGGTGGACCTGCCCGACGGCAGCCCGGCCTCGGTGGA
>CAYYOE010000515.1:0-2048 GCA_964473055.1 uncultured Rhodobacterales bacterium
CTCTCCGGCAGCACCATCACCCCACATTTTTCCACCAGCATTCAGCCTGTTGCACAGGAACAGGCCATTCGGATGCAGAGACCGGCGTTTGCGGCAGTCGGCCAGGACTCCCGCGGGGTTCTCAGGCGCCCCGGCGCACCAGCACCGCGGCCGCGAGTGGCGCGCATAGCAGCACCAGCGCGATGGCGCCGAAGGCCGCGCGCAGGCCGAAAAGCTCCGAGATCAGGCCCATGCCGGAGGGTGCCAGGAAGAAGCCGCAGAAGCCGATGACAGCAGCCTTGGAAATCGCCTCGGTCCGAAAGGTCGGCGGCACCAGGCGTCCGGCCAGCGCGATGCCGAGCGGGCCGATGACCGACACCCCGAGCCCGAGGATCCCGAAGCCCGCGTAGGCGGCGGCGGGCGTGGGGGCGGCAGCGGCGATGATCGCGCCTGTAGCCGCAACGAGCGCGGCCCAGGTGATGATCTGCGTCTCGCGGAATCGCATGGCGACGGCCTGGCCCGAGAATCGACCGAAGGCCATGGTCAGCCCCAGCATGGCCGGGCCCAGCGCGCCTTCGGCCGCACTGCCGCCCAGGGTGCGCTCGACATGCAGCGCCGACCAGCTTTCCACGGCTGCCTCGGACAGGAAGGCCACCAGCACCACGCTGCCCGCAATCAGGACCGTGCCCCAGGGCATCCCGCCCGAGGCCGGATCGACGTCCGGGGGGGTGGCGACAGGCATGCGCATCGCGCGCACCGCGAGAAGCGGCAACAGACCCAGCAGCGCGAAATGCGCGGCCGGCGGCAGCCCCGCCTCGCGTGACAGACCGGCCAGCACCGCGCCCACGGCATAGGCCAGCGAGAACATGCCGTGGTTGGCGTTCATCAGCGGACGGCGGTGCGCGGCCTCCAGCTCCGACACGCGGGCATTCATCACCACGTCGGTCAGGCCGGAAGCCGCCCCCACCGCCACCATGACCACGAAGAAGGCGGCCTGTCCCGGGGCGAGACCCGGCAAGAGGAAGGCGGCCGCCAGGGCAAGGGCGGCGGCGGGCAAGGCGCGCGCGCCCAGTCTCTTGTCGAGGCGCGGAGCGACCCACAAGGCACTGACAAGTCCCAGCGCCGTCCCCAGCAGCAGCAGCCCGAAGGTGGCATCGCCCGCGCCGAGGGCGGCCTTGATCTCCGGGATATAGGCCGCGAAGGACCCCCAGAAGGCCCCGAGAACCGAAAAGGCGATGGCGGGGCTGCGGGACAGGGCAATGGCGGACAGGACGGACATGGGGGGCGCGTGACCTTCGGGAACCGCGGATGCGTCGCACGGCGGGCACGGCGGCGCAAGATTGGACCGGCAGGCCCCGCGACATACGCACGGGGCGCGCACCTCTGCGCGGCATGGACGCGGGAATCGGCTTTACAAACCGGGGCGGCTCGCTTACCCGCGCGGTTTCAACCGGGGCATGCACCCTTGGAGGATGCCCCTCCGATCAAAGGAATACCGACATGGCAACACAGATCCCGGATCTGATCGCCACGGTCCGGACGGGGACAGGCAAGGGGGCCGCCCGTCAATCCCGCCGCGACGGGATGGTGCCGGGCGTCGTCTATGGTGGCGGGAAGGACCCGCTGGCCATCGACATGAAGTTCAACGCGCTACTGAAGCGGCTCAAGGAAGGGCGCTTCCTGTCCACCCTGTTCAACCTGAAGGTCGAAGGCCACGACGACGTGCGCGTCGTCTGCCGCGGCGTGCAGCGTGACGTGGTCAAGGACATGCCGACGCATGTGGACTTCATGCGCCTGCGCCGGACCAGCCGGGTGAACCTGTTCGTCAACGTGTCCTTCATCAACGAAGAGAAGGCCCCCGGCCTGAAGCGCGGCGGCGTGCTGACCGTGGTGCGCCAGGAAGTCGAACTGAACGTCCAGGCCGACTCGATCCCTGAATCGATTGTCGTGGACCTTGACGGCAAGGCAATCGGCGATGTCATCCACATCAACGACGTGGCCCTGCCCGAGGGCGTGAAGCCGACGATCGACCGGAACTTCGTGATCGCCAACATCTCGGCGCCGTCGGG
>CAYYOE010000516.1:0-2044 GCA_964473055.1 uncultured Rhodobacterales bacterium
GACGCCCTGCCGACCTTCGGCGTGGGGCGCGAGTTGTCGCGGCGTGCCTGGCAGGGGGTGGTGCGGCAGGTGTTGGGGCTGGACCTGCTGCGCCCCGACCCCGAACGCTATGGCGGTTTGCGGATGACCGAGGCCGCGCGGCCGGTCCTGCGCGGCGAGGCGCCGGTGACACTGCGGGTCGAGGTGGCAAAGGCCGACCGGGGGCCGGTGGTGGCCAAGGCGCTGGTATCGGAGGAAGACGCGGGCCTTATGTCGGCGCTGAAGGCCAAGCGGCGCGCGCTGGCCGATGCGCTTGGGGTGCCCGCCTATGTGGTGTTCCCCGACCGCACGCTCGCCGAGATGGCCGAGCAACGGCCCGCGACCCTGGACCAGATGGCCGGGATTTCGGGTGTCGGCGCGGTCAAGCTGGAACGCTTCGGGGCAGAGTTCCTGTCGGTGATCCTGGGCGCGCCCGCGCCCGAGGTTCACCCCGCGCGGCGCGCGCTGGCCGGTCAGGGCGCGGCTGGCGTGTTCGACCGGCTGGACGCGGTCCAGCGCGACCTTGCGCGGGGCGCCTGCGGCACGTTGAAACCGCTGGACTGCGCGCCCTCCGTGCTGCGCCGGATTGCCGAGCGTCGGCCGGGTACGGTGGCCGACCTCGCCCGCCTGCCTGGCATGGACGCGGCCCGGGTGGAACGGTTCGGCACAGCGTTCATCGACGCGATCGCGGCGGAACAGGGTCTGGTCTAGCTAGGCACGGCGGGTCTGGCCGCCCAGCACCGTCATCCGTTCCTGTGCGATCAGGTCCAGTGCCTGCGGCGTGGTCAGCCGGGGATTGGCCTGCTTGAACTGGCGCACAAGGGTGCGGAATTCGGTGGGTGTCATGCGGGCCGACGGCGAATACAGCTTGTGACGGATCGCGGGTGACATGTTGGGGCATACCCTGAGCCCGTAGACAAGGCCGACTCCGGCCCCGACCACGGCGCCGAAACCACCCCCGCCGAGGGCGCCAATCGCACCCGCGACACCGACGGAACCCAGGACACACAGCCCGTAGCTGGACGACTTCTCAAGCTCGGTCGTCAGGTCGGTGAATTCCGGATCGCGCGGCATGCCTGGCCCCCTGTTTCCCACCAACAGGTTAGCACCAGAGCCGCGCCATGTCGCGCGTCCGATCAGGTCGGCGATATCGACTTGCGCACGTCGGCCGCGCGGACCTTTTCGGTCGCGCTTTTCAGCTGGCCGCAGGCGGCCATGATATCCTCGCCGCGCGGGGTGCGGATGGGGCTTGCGTAGCCCGCCTTGAACACGATGTCGGCGAAGGCCTCGATCCGGGCCCAGTCGGACCGTTCGTAGGGCGCGCCGGGCCATTCGTTGAAGGGGATCAGGTTGATCTTGGCCGGGATGCCCGCGATCAGCCGCACCAGCCGCCGCGCGTCGTCGTCCGAATCGTTCACGCCCTTCAGCATGACGTATTCGAAGGTGATACGTTCGCTGTTGGACAGCCGGGGATAGTCGCGCAGCGCGCCCAAGAGCGTGGCGATGTTCCACTTCTTGTTGATCGGCACCAGCCGGTCGCGCACCTCGTCCGTCGTCGCGTGGAAGCTGACGGCCAAGAGGCAGCCGATTTCCGTGGCGCAGCGCGCGATTTCGGGCACCACGCCCGACGTGGACAGCGTGATGCGGCGCCGCGACAGCGCGATGCCGTCGCCGTCCATGGCGATCTTCATGGCGTCGCGGACAGCGTCGAAGTTATACAGCGGCTCGCCCATGCCCATCAGCACGACATTGGACAGAAGCCGCGGCCGTTCGCCCATGCCTTCGCCAGGCACGGGCCATTCGCCCAGGTCGTCGCGCGCCAGCAGGATCTGCCCGACGATTTCTCCCGCGGTCAGGTTGCGCACCAGCTTCTGCGTGCCGGTGTGGCAAAACGAACAGGTAAGCGTGCACCCTACCTGGGACGAGATGCACAGCGTGCCGCGGTCCTCTTCGGGGATGTAGACAGTCTCTACCTCGTGCCCGCCGGCGATTCGCACCAGGTACTTGCGGGTGCCGTCGGCGCTGA
>CAYYOE010000517.1:0-2032 GCA_964473055.1 uncultured Rhodobacterales bacterium
ATCAGCCCCGACGGACGGGTGCGCACCTACCATATCGAGGGCCAGCTGTTCTATGGCTCGGTCGAGGATTTCATGGCGGCCTTCGACTTCAAGGAAGCCGCCGAACGCGTGGTGATCGACGTCAGCCGTGCCCATATCTGGGACATCAGTTCGGTGCAGGCGCTGGACATGGCGATCCTGAAATTCCGCCGCGACGGCGCCGAGGTCGAGATCGTAGGCATGAACGACGCCACCGAAACGCTCGTCGACCGGCTTGCCGTGCATGACAAGCCCGGCGCGATGGACAAGTTGATGGAACACTGAGGGGGCGGTCATGACCGACAAGATCATCGCGCTGGTGGACGGGTCGATCTATTCGGCCAGCGTGTGCGAGCATGCCGCGTGGATTTCGGGCCGCACCGGTGCCCCGGTAGAACTGATCCATGTGCTGGGTCGACGGGAAGGCACGGGCACAACCGACCTGTCCGGCGCGATCCGGCTGGGCGCGCGGACCAAGCTGATGGCAGAACTGGCCGAGCTTGACGAACAGCGCGCAAAGCTGGTTGGTCACCGCGGCAGGGCGATCCTGGAGGACGCGCGCGCCATCGTCGACGGGGCCGGCGTGACCGAGATCACAACCCGCCTGCGTCATGGCGACATCGTCGAGGCGATCGCGGATATCGAACAGGATGCGCGCGTCATCGTGATCGGCAAGCGCGGCGAGGCGGCGGATTTCGCGAAGGGGCACCTTGGGTCGAATCTCGAACGCCTGGTGCGGGCGGCGCATCGCCCGGTTTTCGTGGCTGCACGCGCCTTCCGGCCGATCCAGAAAGTCCTGGTGGCCTATGATGGCGGCACGTCCGCCATGAAGGCGGTGGATCATATCGCGCGCAGCCCGCTGTTTCAGGGCCTCACGATCCATGTCGTCACCGTGGGGGCCGACACGCCCGAGGTCCGCAAGGGCCTGGTCGACGCGCAGGCGCTGCTGCGGGCAGCGGGATTCGCGGCCGAAACCAGCGTCGTCCCCGGACAGCCCGAAACGGAGCTGGGCAAGCTGGTCGAGGCCGAGGGGATCGACATGCTGGTAATGGGCGCCTACGGGCACAGCCGCATCCGCACCCTCGTCATCGGATCGACCACGACGCAGATGATGCGCACCTGCAAGGTTCCGGTCCTCTTGATGCGGTGAGGCGGTCGACCGGGATCAGTTGTTCCCGCGGGTCGGCTCGGTCTGCGGTGCCGCAGCTCTTCCACAGTCGAAGGATGGGCAATGCCGGCGACAGAAGCCGCGCGCTGCCCGGAATGATCGCCCCATCAGCCCGGACAGCGGCGGGCCGCCCGCACGACCCGGCGCTCTGGTGCCAGCAGCGGGGCGGCCGTGAGCAGCCAACAGGTGCCCAGTGGTGTGACGGGCGCATTGGCGGAATTGGCCGCGATGCCGTTTGTGGGCGGTCTCGTTTGTCAGGGGGCGAGTACCAGCGCCCGCTGCAAGAAACGGCGCGGATCAGCCGTGCCCGGGTCGCCGATCAGACCCCTCAGATCGGGCCGCAACCAGGGCTGTCTGAGGTGCCCCCAGATTCTGTAGACGCTCTTCCACCCAACTCTGAGGCAAGGAGGCCGACATGGGGACAAGCAATTGCAGCGACGAGTTCAAGCGGGACGTGGTGCATCAGTTCACGGTGCGGGGCTATCCGGTTCGGGTGGTGTCGCGGCGTTTGAGGGTCAAGTCATCGTAACGCTTGAACGCGCACTGCTGGCACCAAAGCGGCTGGCCGTGGGGGCGGCCATCCGCTGCCCGGGTGGCTCACGCGGCTGTCCCGTGCGGCGTGCTGCGTTCAATCGGCCTGAAGCCCAAAGTCCGCCCAGGGCTCCAAGCCGTCAGTGGGTATCTTTCGTCAGGTGGCGAGTACTAGAGACCCGCTCCGATCTGGCGACATACACAGCGGACGCAAGCGAACGCATCCTGGGGGGCTTTTGGAAGGTCCCAGAGAACTCAACCCAAGGAACCAGTTGAATTCTATTTGTAATTCCGGAAAAATTGGTGCGGTCGAGA
>CAYYOE010000518.1:0-2029 GCA_964473055.1 uncultured Rhodobacterales bacterium
TTCCTGGAAACCGAACTGTTCTACCAAGGCATCCGCCCGGCCGTGAACACCGGTCTGTCGGTGTCGCGCGTGGGTTCGGCCGCGCAGACCAGCGCGATGAAGTCGGTCGCGGGCCCGGTGAAACTGGAACTGGCGCAGTATCGCGAGATGGCGGCCTTCGCGCAGTTCGGGTCGGACCTCGACGCGGCAACGCAGCGCCTGCTTAACCGTGGCGCGCGCCTGACCGAACTGATGAAGCAGCCGCAGTATTCGCCGCTGACCAACGCGGAAATCGTCTGCGTGATCTTCGCGGGCACCAAGGGCTATCTCGACAAGGTTCCGGTCCGCGACGTCGGCCGCTGGGAACGCGGCATGCTGGAGTTCCTGCGCGGTCAGCGCCGCGATCTTCTGGACGACATCACCAAGAACGACCGCAAGGTGGCGGGCGATCTGGAAAAAGCGATCCGCGCGGCGCTCGACGACTACGCCGCGTCCTTCGCCTGATCCCGGGGAAGATGGCGAGATGCCCAGCCTCAAGGATCTGAAGAACCGGATCAACTCGGTCAAGTCGACCCGGAAGATAACCAAGGCCATGCAGATGGTCGCCGCCGCCAAGCTGCGCCGGGCGCAAGACGCTGCGGAACAGGCGCGTCCCTACACCGAACGCTTCACCGCAGTGGTGGCAGGGCTGGCCGCTGGCCTGCAGGGGTCGGAATCGGCGCCCCGCCTGCTGGCCGGCACGGGATCGGACAAGGTCCATCTTCTGGTGGTGATGACCTCGGAACGCGGTCTTTGCGGCGGCTTCAACTCCACTATCGTGCGACTGGCGCGCACCCGGGCCACGGAACTGGTGGCCAAGGGACACACGGTCAAGATCCTGACCGTAGGCAAGAAGGGCCGCGAGCAGCTGCGTCGCGACTGGGGAAGCCACCTGATCGGTCACGTCGACCTGTCCGATGTCAAGCGCATCGGCTACGACGTGGCCCGCGGGATCGCGGCGGACGTGCTGGCGCGGTTCGACGCGGGCGAGTTCGACGTGGCGACGATCTTCTACAACCGCTTCCAGTCGGTGATCAGCCAGGTGCCGACCGCACAACAGGTGATCCCCGCCGTGTTCGAGGAAGATGCCGCCGCATCGTCGCTTTACGACTACGAACCCAGCGAGGAAGCAATTCTGGCCGATCTTCTGCCACGCGGCGTGGCCACACAGATATTCGCCGCGCTGCTGGAAAACGCGGCCAGCGAACAGGGCGCGCGCATGTCCGCCATGGACAACGCAACCCGCAATGCGGGCGACATGATCAATCGTCTGACGATCCAGTACAACCGGAGCCGTCAGGCCGCGATCACCAAGGAACTCATCGAGATCATCTCGGGCGCCGAGGCGCTCTGACGGAACCGGAGAACAACGACAATGGCGAAGGCAAAAGGCAAGGTCACCCAGGTCATCGGCGCCGTCGTGGACGTGCAGTTCGACGGCGACCTGCCCGCGATCCTGAACGCGCTGGAAACGACGAACCAGGACAAGCGGCTGGTTCTGGAAGTGGCGCAGCACCTGGGCGAGAACACGGTGCGCACCATCGCCATGGACGCGACCGAGGGCCTCGTGCGGGGGCAGCCCGTGTCCGACATGGGCGGGCCGATCTCGGTGCCCGTGGGCAATGGCACGCTCGGGCGCATCCTGAACGTCGTGGGCGAACCCATTGACGAAAAAGGGCCTGTTGCGGCGTCGGAACATCGCGCCATCCACCAGGACGCCCCGGAATTCGCTGCGCAGGCGACGGAAAGCCAGGTGCTGGAAACCGGGATCAAGGTGATCGACCTCCTGGCCCCCTACGCCAAGGGCGGCAAGATCGGCCTGTTCGGCGGCGCGGGCGTTGGCAAGACGGTTCTGATCCAGGAACTGATCAACAACATCGCCAAGGTGCACTCGGGCTACTCGGTGTTCGCCGGCGTCGGCGAGCGCACGCGCGAGGGCAACGACCTCTATCACGAGTTCATCGAGTCGGGCGTCATCAACATCGACAACCTGACCGAGTCGAAAGTGGCC
>CAYYOE010000519.1:0-2012 GCA_964473055.1 uncultured Rhodobacterales bacterium
GGCCTCGGCCCGGCCGCCGTCGGGCACCTCCGCCCAGACGGACCCGTCGCTGGGGTTCACGTCCTGAAAGGTGCGCCCGGTGCGCACCCACTGGCCGCCGATGAACATGCCTTTGATGTCGTGGCGGGTGGGCGGGGTGTGGGGGGTGTCGAGCATCTCTCTCTCCCTCTCAGTCGCGGTGGAACTCGCCCGTGGGGCGACGGCGATACACCTCGACCCGTGGGGCGCGATAGACTTCGATCACCGGGCGCGGGCCCGGTTCGGGCGGGGCCGGCATGGCCTCTGTCGTGGTGGCGGTCCGCTCGGGCATCGGGCGTTCGGGCATCGGGCGTTCGCGCACCGCCACCGGCCCGGTGCGGCGCGCGGCGGCGGCGGCGCGCGAGATGTCGTCGAGCGTGGCGCGCAGGCGGTCACCATGGGCCGCCGTGTCGGGCATGGACGGCCGGGTCGCCCGCGTCTCGGCCACCGCGCGGGTGGACCGTTCGGCCGCCTGCGCGACCAGATCGGCCACCGAACGCCCCAGCACGGCATCGGCCGACCGCGTGACCTCGGCCCGCGGGCGCATCTCGAACCGCTGGATCGCCTCGGCCGCAATGGCGGCGGCGGCATCGACCTTCGGCGGGGCCGCATCATGCGTATGCGGGGCTGCCGCGCCGCCCGCGCCCAGATAGGCCGCCTGCACCGCAGGATCATTGGCCAGCGCCGCCGCCGTGTCCTGATGCACGATGCGCGCGTTTTCCAGCAGATACCCCCGGTCGGCGATGGCGAGGCTCTGCCGCGCGTTCTGTTCCACCAGCAGGACGCCCAGGCCCAGATCGCGCACCCGCGCCAGGTTCCGGAAGAGCTCCTTGCACAGAAGCGGCGACAGGCCCAGCGATGGTTCGTCCAGCGTCAGGATCGTCGGGTTCGACATCATCGCCCGCCCGATAGCGACCATCTGCTGTTCGCCCCCGGACATGGTGCGCACCACCTGTCCGGCCCGCTCGTTCAGCTTCGGGAACAACCCCAAGACACGATCCAGGTTCGCCGCCTCGTCGCCCCGCGCCCGGGGGCCGTGGGCGCCCAGCTTCAGGTTCTCGCGCACGGACAGTTCGGGGAACACGCCGCGCCCCTCGGGCACCAGGGCGATGCCCGCTTCCACGATGTCGTGCGCGCGGCGGCCCACCTGTTCCTCGCCATCCAGCAGGACCGATCCGGTCACGCGCCCTTCGGACACGCCCGAGATGGCCTTGAGCAGCGACGACTTGCCCGCCCCGTTCGCGCCCAGGATCACCACGATCTCGCCCGGCTTCACCCGGACGGACACATCCTCCAGCGCGCGGTGCTGGCCGTAGGCGACCGACAGTCCCCGGACCTCAAGCATCGTCGTCCCCCAGATAGGCGCGGATCACCTCGCGGTCAGCCAGCACCTGCGCGGGCGTGCCCTCGGCGATCTTCTTGCCCGAGGCCATCACCACGCAGGTGTCGCACAGCGACCGGATCGCATCCATGACGTGTTCCACCAGCACGACGGTGCGCCCGTCGTCCCGCAGGGACCGGATCAGTCGGATCCCCTCCTGCAACTCGGTCGGGTTCAGGCCCGCCAGCCATTCGTCCAGCAGCAGCACCTTGGGGTCGCCCGCCAATGCGCGCGCCAGTTCCACGCGCTTGGTGTCGATGTAGGTCAGCTGGCCCACGCCCAGATGCCCCTTGCCGCCCATGCCGACCCGGTCGAGCAGCCGTTCCGCATGGTCGCGCGCGGGCGCGCCCCAGCGGCGGCGATGGCCGAAGACGGCGCCCGCCATGACGTTCTCGGCCACCGTCATCGACGGCAACAGCCGCACCAGCTGGAACGTCCGCGCCACGCCCCGGCGCGAGATGTCGCGCGCGGACAGCCCCGCGATGGGCTGGCCCGCCAGCGAGATCGACCCGGCCGTGGGCGGCAGCGCGCCCGAGATCAGGTTCAGCGTGGTGGACTTGCCCGACCCGTTCGGCCCGATCAGGCCCATCACCTGATGCTCGGCCACGTCGAA
>CAYYOE010000520.1:0-2011 GCA_964473055.1 uncultured Rhodobacterales bacterium
GAAACGGTGACGTTCGAGCATTACTGGCGGCTGATCGAGGGCACGCAGTTCCTGGTCTACTTCCGCAACTCGGTCATCCTGTCCACGACGACGACCGTGGTCGTGGTGACGATCGCGACGCTGGGGGCCTATTCGCTGGTGCGGTTCCGGTATCGCGGGCGCGAAAGCCTGGCGTTCCTGGTGCTGTTCACCTACCTGCTGCCGTCGGTGGTGCTGATCATCCCGCTGTATCTGATGCTGGTCAGCCTGGGCCTGTCGAACACGATCTTCAGCCTTGTCATCGCCTATACCACCTTCGCGCTACCCTACGCGCTGTGGCTTCTGCGCTCCTTCATGGCCGGCATCCCCGAGGATCTGGAATCGGCCGCGCTGGTGGATGGGGCATCGCGGCTGGGGGCGTTCAAGGACGTGATCCTGCCGCAGCTTCTGCCCGGCATCATCTCGACCGCGCTGTTCACCTTCATCCTGTCGTGGAACGAATACCTGTATGCGCTGGTGCTGGTGAATTCCGACAATGCGCGGCCGCTGACCACCGGCGTGATGAACATGCTGATTTCCAGCTTCAACATCGAATGGTCGCTTCTGATGGCGGCGTCCGTGATGATGAGCGTGCCGCTGATCATCGTCTTCGCATTCCTGCAAAGCTATCTGACCCGCGGCTTCGGCGCGGGCGCGGTAAAGGGCTGATCCATGGCCGAAGTCGAATTCAAGGGCGTCCGCAAGACCTTCGGCAGCTTCACCGCGCTGCACGAACTGGACCTGACGATCGCGTCGGGTGAGTTCGTGGCGCTGCTGGGTCCGTCCGGGTGCGGTAAGACGACGACGCTGCGGATGCTGGCGGGGCTGGAGTTTCCCACGGCGGGCGACATCCTGATCGGCGGGCGTCGGGTCAACGATGTGGCGCCGGGGGACCGGGACATCGCGATGGTGTTCCAGTCCTACGCGCTGTACCCGCACATGACGGTGGCCGAGAACATCGCCTATCCGCTGAAGAAGCGCAGCGTGTCGCGGGCCGATCGCGGGCCACTGGTGGCGAAGACCGCCGAGATGCTGCACCTGACCGAATTGCTGCACCGCAAGCCCAGGCAGTTGAGCGGCGGGCAGCAGCAGCGGGTGGCGCTGGGCCGGGCGCTGGTGCGCGACCCCAAGGTTTTCCTTCTGGATGAACCGCTGTCGAACCTCGACGCGAAGCTGCGCGGCCATATGCGGGCGGAACTGATCGAACTGCACCGCAGCCTGGGGCGCACGATGGTCTATGTGACCCACGACCAGCTGGAAGCCATGACCATGGCGACCCGCATCGCCATCATGGAAGGCGGGCGGCTGATGCAGTTCGCCCCGCCGGCCGAGGTCTATGCACGGCCCGCCAACCGCTTTGTCGCGGGGTTCATCGGGACGCCGGGAATGACGTTGATCGACGGGGCGCTGGCACAGTCCGGGGGCACCTGGATTTTCGAGGCGCCGGGATTGAGTCTGCCGGTGCCGCCGCTTGCCCATGGGGCAAAGGCCGGGCCCGCGGCCTTCGGCATCCGCCCCGAGGATGTGACGGTGGGCACGGGGTCCATGACCGGCGAAGTGGTTCTGACCGAGGCGCTGGGCCACGAGACCATCGCGACGCTGGCCATTGGTGAGGGGCACCGGCTGGTCGCCCGGATTGCGGGGACCGCGCCGTTGCGCCTGGGCGAAAGGGTGCCCGTGGGCGTGTCGGTGTCTGCGGCACATGTCTTTGCGGGAGGCCCTGATGGGTTGCGCCTGAACCGGCCTGCGGATGCAGGCGTTCGACTGATCCACCCCGCGCCAAATGGCGGGGCTTCAACGGGAGTTTTGTCGTGAACCGGCATTCCATCGACTGGGCGGGCCCGATGCCCGCGATTACCACACCCTTTCGGGCGGATCTGTCCATCGACGAGGAGGGGTTCGTTGCCAACATCGACCGGCTGTTCGCGGCGGGCGCCACCGGCATGGTGGCCGCGGGCTGCACGGGCGAGTTCTGGGCGCTGAAGCTGCCCGA
>CAYYOE010000521.1:0-2001 GCA_964473055.1 uncultured Rhodobacterales bacterium
TCCGCCGCCTTGGCGGCGTCCCACAGCGCGTCCATCTCGGCGAGGTCCGAGTCTTCCGGCCGCCGCCCTTCCGCCGCCAGCGCCGCCTCGATGGCCCGGAACCGGCGGGTGAACTTGGCGTTGGCCGCGCGCAGGGCCGCTTCGGGGTCGACCTTCAGGTGCCGCGCAAGGTTGGCCATGACGAACAGCAGGTCGCCCAACTCCTCGGCCAGCTGGTCCTGTCCCATCCGGTCGCGCGCCTCCACCACCTCGCGCGCCTCCTCGACCAGCTTGTCCAGCACCTGGTCGGTGGACGGCCAGTCGAACCCTACCCGCGCCGCCCGGTTCTGCAGTTTCACCGACCGGGTCAGCGCGGGCAGACCCAGTGCCACCCCGTCCAGCGTGCCGCCCGGGCCCTGCGCCGCCCGTTCCGTGGCCTTCACCGCCTCCCAGTCGCGGGTCTGGTCCTCGGCGGTCTTGTCGCGCCGATCGGGGCCAAAGACATGGGGGTGCCGCGCCACCATCTTGTCGGCAATCGCCCGCACCACGTCGGCGAAGTCGAACAGCCCGGCATCCGCCGCCATCTGCGCGTGGAACACCGGCTGGAACAACAGGTCGCCCAACTCGCTCCGCAACCCGTCCCAGTCTTGCCGGTCAATGGCGTCCGCCACCTCGTGCGCCTCTTCGATCGTGTAGGGGGCGATGCTGGCGAAGGTCTGCTCCAGGTCCCAGGGACAGCCCCGGTCGGGGTCGCGCAGGCGCGCCATGATCGCCAGAAGCCGCGGCATCCCGCCGTCCGGATCTTGGATCAGCCGGTCGTTGCCCGATATGTCCCGTGTCATCGCGTCCCCTTGCGTCCCGCGCCCAGTCGGCGCAGGCCTAGCGGGCACCAGCCCGGAGGTCCACCATGCCCGTCATCAACCGCATCGCGGACTATGCCCCCGAACTGGCCGAATGGCGCCGCTGGCTGCACCGCCACCCCGAGATCGGCTTCGATCTGCCTGTGACGGCAGCCTACGTGGCCGACCGCCTGCGCGAGATTGGCGTGGACGAGGTGCACGAAGGAATCGCGCAGACCGGGATCGTGGCCGTGATCCGCGGCCGCGGCGACGGACCTGCGGTGGGCCTGCGCGCCGACATGGATGCGCTGCCGATGCCCGAGCAGACCGGTCTGCCCTACGCCTCCGAAACCCCGGGCCGGATGCACGCCTGCGGCCACGACGGGCATACGGTGATGCTTCTGGGTGCCGCCCGCTACCTGGCCGAGACACGCAACTTCGCGGGCACCGCCGTCCTGCTGTTCCAGCCCGCCGAGGAAGACGGCGGCGGCGGCGAGGCGATGGTGGCCGAAGGTGTGCTCGACCGGTTCGCGGTGGCACAGGTCTTTGCGCTGCACAATGCACCGGGGCATCCCGCGGGCGCGTTCTTCACCACGCCAGGGCCGATCATGGCGGCGGTGGACGAATTCGAGGTGACGGTGACCGGCACGGGCGGGCACGCGGCCTTTCCGCAGGACTGCGCCGATCCGCTGATCGCGGCCGTGGCGATGATCCAGGCAATCCAGACCATCGTCAGCCGCAACCACCGGGCGACCGAGGATCTGGTGATCTCGGTCACGCAGTTTCGTGCGGGGTCGGCCAACAACGTGATCCCGGACCGGGCGGTGTTTTCCGGCACGGTCAGGACCTTTGCCGACGACGTGCGCGCGCTGGTCGCGGCGCGCTTGCCCGAGATCGTGGCCGGCATTTCCACGGCCCACGGCGTGACCGCCGACTGCCGCTGGATGCCGGGCTACCCGGCCACGGTCAACGATCCCGACCGCACCGCCTTTGCCGTGGACGTCGCGCGCGAGGTGGCGGGTGCGGACGCGGTCCTGGACGACGCCCTGCGCGAGATGGGGGCCGAGGATTTCGCCTACATGCTGAATGCCCGTCCCGGCGCCTACCTGTTCCTGGGGCAGGGCGAGGGGCCCTATTGCCACCACCCCGAATACGACTTCAACGATGCCATCACGCCGGTGGG
>CAYYOE010000522.1:0-1990 GCA_964473055.1 uncultured Rhodobacterales bacterium
GCTTCATGGCGTCGGCACCTCGACATGGGTCGACAGGGTCAGCAATCCGCTACCCAGCGAGGCGGCGACAAAGGCTGTGTGCCCGCCGAGCGGCATCGTGAAGCCGAACAGGGCCTCATGGCTGACCATTCCCGCCGCCGGCCCCGGCAGCAGCATGTCGACCTCGAAGTCGCCCGATACGACTGGCACGCCCGACCGCGTCGCAAGGTTCCGGGCCAGCGCCGCGGACATGGCAGCGTTGTAGGCAAGGCGCGCGGCCTCGTCGTTGGTGATCGCCGCGACCGCGTCGCCGTTCAGGCTTTGGGTCGAGCAATACACCTGCATCCCGCCCGGCAGCGCGAAGGCCTGCACCTTTTCGCGCGCGAACCCGCGCACAACGGAGGCATAGAGGATCGCGCCGTCGGCCGAATTCGCGGCCCAGGACCGGGCATCGGCGGGCAGCGCTGCCAGCGACCCCACAAAGTCGGCCGGCCGCGCGATCGCCATGCCGCACCGGCCCTCGAACCGGGTCAGCGTCTCGGCCACCACGGCGTCCGGGTCGGGCAGGCCCTGCGCAAGTGCGGGCCCGCAGAACAGGGCCATTGCGGCACCGGACAGAAGGGACAGGGGCAGCCGAAACATTCCGTCACCCCTTCACATGTGGATCATGATCTGCAGGGTGCCGTCCTCGACACAGACCGGGTCCTGACCGGCAGTGCCCACCTCGACCCAGACATTCCGTCCCGACAGGTCGCCCATGTAGCCGGAACAGGATCGGTTGGCAGCTTCAGGGCTGTCCGGGGCCACGTTCTGTCCGTCCGGTCCGCCGCGCCGGAACTGGCCGGGCATCAACTGCCCGAGCACAGCGGCGGTGAACGGCAGGCCCTCGATCACGCCCATATGGCCCGTTGTCACCCGGCATTCGGTGGCAGACCGCACATAGGCCACGGCGACCGAAGCCGTCTGGGCGGGGGCATGATACCAATGCAGGATGTCATCGGGTCCGCCGCCGAAATCCTCGGTCTCGTGCTTGAACCCGGCGGCGAGGAACGTCGGGTGCAACTGGTCGATCGTGCCAATGTTCATCAGGCAGATCTGCACTCCGGCCATCACGTTGGCGCGCGCGGCTTCTTCCATCGACTGGGCCTTCGAAGAACCCGAAGTCTGGGCAATCAGTCCTGCTGCAAGCGCGATTTCTCTGACCCCGTTCATGGAGTGGACACCTCGCCCTGCGCTCCGAAGTAAAACACGCCTCCCTCGTTCTCGGCGAAGCTGAACTGCTCGCGACCGCCAAGCGGCAAGGTTATTCCATAGAAGAAGTGCGTCATGCCGGGTGTTTCGCCCAGGTTTGCCGAGAAGAAGTCGCTCGGAAAGGCCGCGCGCACATGGGTTGCGCCCGCCCGCGCACCTAGTTCGGCGACGATTGCCGCGTCAACCTGACGGGAATAGGCGTGCAGCGCGTCCGGGTTCGTGGCAATCGGCTGCAACTGCATCAGGTTCTGGCCCTGAACCGAGCAGATCACGATCATCCGTCCCGGAAGCCCGAACATCTTGACCTGTTCCAGCGCCCCGCCGCGCAGGATCACCGCATTCAGGATCGCGCCGTCGGCCGTATTCTCGGCTCGCATCAAGTGCTCGGAAGGGACTTCGGAGAGCGACGCCACATAGTCCGATGGCCGCGTTGTCGCCATCCCGCAGCGGTCCTCGAACTGCGCCAGCGCTTCGCGCACGACCGTGGATGGGTCGGGCAACGCCTGTGCCGCTGCCAGGTGCGGCAGGGCAAGGATTGGCAGGGCCAGGACCCAGCGCATCACCCTATCCCCGGACCGCCTTGACGATCTTCTCGGCCCCGTCGCGCAGGTCGTCCGCGGCGATGACGTTCAGGCCCGACTCCGCGATGATCTTCTTGCCGAGGTCCACGTTCGTGCCCTCCAGCCGGACCACCAACGGCACTTGCAGCCCGACCTCGCGCACCGCCGCGATGATGCCCTCGGCAATGATGTCGCAGCGC
>CAYYOE010000523.1:0-1990 GCA_964473055.1 uncultured Rhodobacterales bacterium
CCCGGCCCCATGAAGCGCAGGTCGCGCTTGTCGATGTGATCCTCCAGCACGATCTGCGGGATGCCCGCGACCTGGCTGCGGAACCCGTTCTCGGCGTAGATCGGCTCGAACGCGATGCCTGACCGACCAGCGCGCAGGGATGCCTGAACCTCGGAGGCCGAGTTGCCGATCGGGCAGATGATGCCCATGCCGGTGATGACGACGCGGCGCATTGGCCCCTCCCTGACACGTTCCGGCCTGTTTATGGCAGGTGGCGCAGGGGGGCAAGGCGGCTGGAAAATCCCGGCGGCTCAGGCCTCGGACAGCGCGACCTTCATGTCGGTGACCTGGTAGATCACCTCGCCATCCGCCTCGACGATCCCGTTCGCCACGCCCATGGTCAGGCGGCGCGTCTGGATCGCCTTGGTGAAATCGACCCGGTAGGTCAGCATCTTGCGGTCGGGGCGGACCATGCCGGTCAACTTGACCTCGCCCACGCCCAGCGCATAGCCCCGCCCCTGCCAGCCGCGCCAGCCCAGGTTGAAGCCTGTCAGTTGCCACAGCCCATCCAGGCCCAGGCATCCCGGCATGATCGGGTTGCCGGGAAAGTGGCAATCGAAGAACCACAGGTCGGGGCGGATGTCGAACTCGGCCACGACGTGACCCTTGCCATGCGCGCCGCCATCGCCGGAAATCTCGGTGATGCGGTCCATCATCAGCATCGGCGGCATGGGCAGTTGCGCGTTGCCCGGCCCGAACAACTCGCCTCGGGCGCAGGCCAGCAACTGGTCACGGTCGAAACTGTTCGGATACGCCGCCATGCCGGTCCTGCCCTGTCCTGCCGTCCGGGCTGCCCCCGGCCCTGACCCCTGGAGCGTCCCTTAGCACCGGGGCAGGAAACCGTGCAAGGGCGGCCCCGATGGAGGCCACCTGCCGCCGCCGTGCATGCTTCCCGGATGCCACATCTCTGCGTCTGCGACGCATTTGCGTTTGAAATCCCGGCCGCGCGGCCTTTATATCAGAGGTATCCGAGGAATGAGGCGACCAGAGCCCATGGCCCAGGCCGACACCACCGCACCTGCCGATCCCCGGGCGATGGCCCGGGGCGAACGCTGGCTTGCCGAGGCGGGCCTCCGACCGACACGGCAGCGCATCGCCCTGGCCACGCTGCTGGTGGGCGACGGACAGCACCGCCACGTCACCGCCGAAAGCCTGTACGAAGCCGCGCGCGGCACCGGCGACGGGGTATCGCTGGCCACCGTCTACAACACCCTGCGCGCCTTCTGCGGGGCCGGACTGATGAACGAGATCACGGTCGACGGCACGAAAAGCTACTTCGACACCCGGCTCGACGATCACCCGCATTTCTACTGGGAAGACACCGGCACCCTGTCCGACGCCCCGGCTGCCGACCTGGAAATCACCCGGCTGCCGACCGCACCGGACGGGGCCGAGATCGCCCGCGTCGATGTGGTCATCCGTCTGCGGCGGATCTGACGCCCGCGCTCGGGCACGCAGCCCGACCCTCGCTTTCCCGTCACCCTTGCCCAAATACCTCCGGGGGGAGGCGCGCGACCCGCGCGCCCGGGGGGCAGAGCCCCCCCGACCCCGCCCGATATCTTACCCGACGTGGTACAGCGAAGCGAACAGCCGCGGGTCCAGGCTGATGCCATCGAAGGTCGGCCCGCGCGTCAGGACGCTGACGGCGTCGTGGCTGTGCAGGCTTTCCTGATGGCTCGCCACCACCCGGAAATCGCCCACCCGCGGATCAGCCTGCAATTGCGCACAGAACAGCCGCGCGGCGTCCTCCACGAAGATCGGGTTCGCGGCGTTCAGCTCGGCAAACGCCTGCTCGTCCTCGCGCTTGACCATCACCTGCGTCTCGGTCGCCACCGCGGCACGAGCCAGCTCCACCAGATCCTCGAACCACAGGACATCGCCGTCGTTCACCACCAGCGACAGCCGCGCCACCGACCGCTGCGAATGCGGCGTGGCCAGTTGCCCGCGTTCG
>CAYYOE010000524.1:0-1981 GCA_964473055.1 uncultured Rhodobacterales bacterium
GCCCAGATCAAGGCCGAAGAAGGCCAGCCGCGCGGCGACGTGTGGTGGGGCGGCACGGGCGACCCGCACCTGCAGGCCGCACAGGAAGGACTGACCGAGGAATACCGCTCGCCCATGCTGGCCGAGTTGCAGCCCTGGGCGCTGAGCCAGGCCGAGACCTCGGGCTATCGCACGGTGGGCATCTATGCCGGCGGGCTGGGCTACGGCTACAACAGCGATCTGGTCACGGACAACCCGCCGGCGTGCTGGGCCGACCTGCTGGACGCGCGGTTCCGGGATGACGTGCAAGTGGCGAACCCGAATTCGTCGGGCACCGCCTACACCATGCTGGCGACCTTCGTGCAGCTGTTCGGCGAGGACGAGGCGTTCGCGTTCATGGCGCAGCTGCACCAGAACATCAGCCAGTACACCCAGTCGGGCGCGGCCCCGATCCGGGCAGCGGCCACGGGCGAGACAGCGGTCGGCATCGTGTTCATGCATGATGCCGTGGCGCAGACCGTGGCCGGCGCGCCGGTCGTGACCGTGGCGCCCTGCGAAGGCACGGGCTACGAGGTGGGGTCGATGTCGCTGATCGCGGGCGGCCCGAACCCGGACAACGCCAAGGCGTTCTACGACTGGGCGTTGTCGGCGGCGGCGCAGGAACTGGGGGCGACGGCTGCCAGCTATCAGGTGCCGTCGAACATGAACGCGGCGACCCCGCCCGAGGCGCCGAAACTGGCCGACATCAAGCTGATCGACTATGATTTTGCCACCTTCGGGTCGAGCGACGTGCGCACACGCCTGCTGGCGCGCTGGGATGCCGAGATCGGATCGCTGCCGAAGTGATCGCAGCGGCAACACAGGGCAAGGGGCGGGCCGGAGCGATCTGGCTCGCCCTTCTGCTGATCGCGGTGGCGGTGCTGCCGTGGTACCGCGGTGCCGGGCTGGCGGCGGGGCCCATGACCTCGGCTCTGGTCGAGGGCATCGGCGGGCGCGCCTGGCTGCTGCCGATGGCGGGCATCGCGGCGGCGCTGGCGGGTCTGGCGGTGATGCGGGCCGACTGGGTGCGCGGGACTGCGGCATTGCCGCTGGTGGTGGCGGCGCTGGTGCTGCTGGTCTTGCAGGGGTTTGCCGTGGGCTTGCGCGGGCCCGTCCTGCCTGGGATCGACGTGCTGTTCCCCGCGGCGTTGCATGGGCAGCCCGGCCTGGGCTGGGGTGGCTATCTGGCGGGCGTGGCGCTGCTGGGCCTTCTGGCCGAGGCGCTGGCGGCGCGCGGGTTCTGCCGAGGTGAGCGGTTTCCGTCGGCGGCGGTGGTGATCGTCGTCGCGCTGCTGACGACGTTCGTATTCTTTCCGATCCTGAAGCTGGGGTTCTCGGCCTTCGTGGGTGATGACGGGCGGTTGTCGGTCGCGCCGTTCATCGCGCGGCTGTCCGCGCCGGACCTGTGGCGGCTGTCCTGTTTCACCGGGTCGGGGATGCGCTGCGGGGTTGTGGTCAACACCGTGGTGCTGGGCGTGCTGGCGGCGACGCTGTCCACCGCGCTGGGCCTTGCGCTGGCGATGCTGGTCGCGCGCACCGACGTGCGGT
Organism: uncultured Rhodobacterales bacterium; assembly: GCA_964473055.1. Taxonomy (GTDB): domain Bacteria; phylum Pseudomonadota; class Alphaproteobacteria; order Rhodobacterales; family Rhodobacteraceae; genus UBA996. The sequence continues at coordinate 1,567 of CAYYOE010000524.1, forward strand.
TCAAGCGGGCGCTGCGGGCAATTTCCATCCTGCCGATCATCACGCCGCCCTTCGTGGTGGGTGTGGCGATCATCGTGCTGTTCGGGCGCACCGGCGTTCTGACGCAGTTCGGGGCCGAGTTGTTCGACGTGCGCCCCACGCGCTGGGTCTATGGCCTGCCCGGCATCCTGATGGCGCAGGTCCTGGCCTTTGCGCCGATCACCTTCCTGGTGCTTCTGGGCACGCTGGAAGCCATCAACCCGACGCTGGAAGAAGCGTCCAAGACGCTGGGCGCGCGGTCCTTCGCCACCTTCCGCACGGTGACATGGCCCCTGCTGCGGCCCGGACTGGCCGCCGCGTTCCTGCTGGCCTTCATCGAGAGCCTGGCGGATTTCGGCAACCCGATCGTGCTGGGCGGCGGCTACGAGGTGCTGTC
>CAYYOE010000525.1:0-1980 GCA_964473055.1 uncultured Rhodobacterales bacterium
GGCGCGGCCCGAGGAAGGGGTTCAGGATGACCTCGCCGATGCGGCTGACCTCGCCGAGGCCGGACAGCAGCAGAAGGGGCGGTTGCAGCACGTCGCCATCGAGCACGGAATGGACCCGCGCGGAATAGCCCAGCCGCCGCACCTGTTCCGCGATCACGCCGCCAAGCAGCGAGAACCGCAGGTAGGCGCGCATGGATTGCGAGACGGATATCCAGTCGTCGCCCGAGGCGCCTTCCATCGTCTCGTGGCCCTGGTCGAGCAAGAGCGAGATGCCGTTGGCGTGGTAAGGCGGGATCGGGTTGCCGCCGGCGTCGTGGGAATACCAGGCCCATTCGGGCACGCGGGACAGGCCGACGGCATCGGCGGACAGGTAGTAGGCCGCGCCTTTCAGGTTGTCGGCGTTGCGGGCAGGATCGGCGGTGCTGGCGTCCACCGGGCCGCGGGCGTCGCCGAACTGCAGCAGCAGAAGTGCCCCCAACGCACGGCGGGCGCAGGCGCCGATGGGGGATTTCATCACATACATCCCGCCCTTCGTCGCCTCCTGCACCCCCTTGCCAAGGTCGCCGAACAGGGCGCGGGCGAAAAAGTCGGCGCGCTTGGGAAAGCGGGGAATGCGCGCCTCGTCGATCAGGGTGGTGGGCTGGTCGCGCCGTGTCAGGGTTTCCACCGGGTGCGGGCCAAGCCGGTAGGGACGCCCGGCCATCGGCGTGCGGCGACGATCCTCGTGCCCGGTGCGGATGCGGGCAGGGTCGCCCCAGGCGCGGCCGAGGCCATGGGCGAGCGGCAGGTCGGGGGCGATGTCCAGCGAAGTGGTCAGCGCAGCAAGGCCGAAGCGGTCGCCCAGGAAGGGGTTCAGGACGCGGCCATCCTCCAGACCGGCAAGTCCACAGGCAACGGCAAGTCGGGGAAGGTCCACGTCCGAGGAAGTGGCCGTGTGCGCCCGTGCCTCGTGCCCGAGCATGCGGATGTAGTTGGCCAGGACGACCGCCGTATTTGCCGACAGGAGGGCTGCGCGGTGGGCCTGCGTCCCCGCCAGCCAGTCGGTCCCGGGTTCGCCCGGATCGGGGTCGCGGGCGTGGTCGACCAGAAAGACGATCGCGTGGGTATGGTGGTGAATGGGCCCGGGGGTGTTGCGCGCTGCATCCAGAATGTCGGCGTAGATCGCGTCGATCCCGGCGGCGAAGGTTTTCGGCTGCCCTGCTTCCAGTTCGGCGCGGATGCCGTCCATCGCGGGGTTGCGAAAGGGGTTGGGCAGGAACAGGTCGGGCGACAGGCGCGCCACGCCCACCATCGCCGCGTCAAAGTAGTAGCCCGCCGCCTTGAAGTGCGCTGCTCGGTCGGTCGGGTCGGACGGGATGTCGGCTGGGCCATGCGAGATGGTTCCGTCCCGCACGGTGTCGAACATGGCCATGAACCGGCTGATGGCATGGGCCAGCGAGCGAGGATCGGTGTGGTCGAACGACAGCGCCCTTGATGCCGGAAGTGTTGAGAGGTCGGGCACATGAGAGGTTCGGGCCAGGGCCTCGAGCGGGAAGGGTCCGAGGTGGACAGGACGGTCGCGGTAGGAAAGAAGCTTCATCGTGCCCCCTAGAGATCGGTCAGATCGCCGCCCTCGTCGGCGGTCAACCGGTCGAGAGCCGTGGTCAGCGCCGCCAGTTCCGCGCCGGACAGTTTGCGCGCGAAGTGGGTGCGCACGGCCTCGACCTTCGGGCGCAGGCGGGTCAGCATGGCGCGGCCCGCTCGCGTTAGGCCCAGCCGGACCGAGCGCCCATCCCCCGGTCCTTCACTTCGGGCGACAAGGCCCATCGCTTCCATCCGTGCGAGAAGCCGGGAGGTGGCGGGGCGAGTGATCCCGATCGCCTCAGCCATCGCCGAGGGCGTGGTAATATCCTCGTCGCCTATGCCCGACAGGACCAACCACATGAGCCGCGTCAGCCCCTCTGGTGCGAGCTCTGACTCGAGCCGGACCTGAAGGATCCG
>CAYYOE010000526.1:0-1971 GCA_964473055.1 uncultured Rhodobacterales bacterium
TCAGCCCAGGTGCTTGCGCAGCTTGGACCGCTGCGGCTTGACCTTGTTCTTGAACGGGTTCTTGTCGCCCTGTCCGCGCAGCGTCAGGCGGATCGGCGTGCCCGGCATGTCGAAATCCGCGCGCAGCCCGTTCACCAGGTAGCGCACATAGGACTCCGGCACATCGTCGGGCCGGCTCGTCATCACGACGAAGCCCGGCGGACGGGTCTTGACCTGCGTCATGTAGCGCAGGCGAATGCGCCGCCCGCCCGGCGCCGGGGGCGGATGGGCCGCCACCATCGCGGCCAGCCATTCGTTCAGCCGCGCGGTCTTGACACGCCGGTTCCACACCGCGTGGGCCGAGACGATCGCGTCGTGCAAACGGTCCAGCCCGCGCCCGGTCTTGGCCGAGACCGTCACCAGCGGCGCGCCCTTCAGCTGCGGCAAGGCCGTCTCGAACCGCTGCAACAGCGCCTTCAGCGTATCCTGCCGATCCTCGGCCACGTCCCACTTGTTCACCGCCACGACCACCGCGCGCCCTTCGCGCTCGGCCAGATCGGCGATCCGCAGGTCCTGCGTCTCGAACGGAATCTCGACGTCCAGCAGCAGCACCACGACCTCGGCGAACTTCACCGCGCGGATGCCGTCGGCCACCGACATCTTTTCCAGCTTGTCGTCGATCCGCCCCTTCTTGCGCATGCCGGCCGTGTCCCAGATGCGCATCGGCGTGCCCATCCAGTCGGTGCGGACCGAAATCGCGTCCCGCGTGATCCCGGCCTCGGGACCGGTCAGCATCCGTTCCTCGCCGAGGATGCGGTTGACGAGCGTCGACTTGCCCGCGTTGGGCCGCCCGACCACCGCCACCTGCAAGGGCCGCGCGGCCGTTGGCGTCCAGTCCGGCCCGTCCTCGCCGTCCACCACGTCGACATCCACGACCGGGGCGCTTTCGGCAGATTTCGCCTCGGCCGCCTCGACCAGGGGCGCCAGCACATAGGACAGCTCGCCCAAGCCCTCGCCATGCTCGGCCGACAGGCGGATCGGCTCGCCCAGGCCCAGTTCCCAGGCCTCCAGCACACCTGCGTCCGCCGCGGCACCTTCGGCCTTGTTGGCCGCCAGCAGGACATGGGCGTTCTTCTTGCGCAGGATCTCGGCGAAGGTCCGGTCGGCGGGCGTGACACCCACGCGCGCGTCGATCACGAACAGGCAGGCATCGGCCATCTCGACCGCGCGTTCCGTCAGCCGCCGCATCCGGCCCTGCAGGCTGTCGTCGGTCGCTTCCTCCAGCCCGGCCGAATCGAGCACGGTGAACCGCAGCGGGCCCAGCCGCGCCTCGCCGTCGCGCAGGTCGCGCGTCACGCCGGGCTGGTCGTCGACCAGCGCCAGACGGCGGCCGACCAGCCGGTTGAACAGCGTCGACTTGCCGACATTGGGCCGCCCGACGATGGCAAGGACAAAGGACACGTTCGCTCTCCCGCTGCGCAAGCCGCCCCCTTACACGGGGACGGCCTCAGCGGAAAGCCACAAGCTGCCCGCGCTGGGTGACCACCCACAGCGCACCTTGCGCCGCGGCGGGCAGGCTGGCTGCCCCGCCCGGGATCGCCGTGCGGAACGTCTCGGCCCCCGAGGCCGGGTCGAACCCGCGCAGGGCGCCATCGCCCGAGGCCACCCACAACCGCCCGCCCGCCAGCACCGGGCCATAGTGCGGAAATACGTCGCGGATCCGGCGCGGGCGCTCGGTCGTCAGATAGGGCATCTGAACGCGCCAGATCACCGCACCGTCACGCGCATCCAGCCGCACCAGTTCGCCGATCTCGTTCACGACAAAGACCGACCCGCCCGCCACCACCGGCGGGCCCATCGCGCCTTCGTCGGCCGACCACAGCCGCTCGCCCGTCTGCGCGCGCAGCGCGACGGTCTGCCCGGTGGCGTTGCCGGCGTAGATCACGCCATCCACCAGAACGGGGTCGCCCGAAATATCGGTTATCCGGGCAA
>CAYYOE010000527.1:0-1970 GCA_964473055.1 uncultured Rhodobacterales bacterium
ACGATGTCTTCGCCCCGAAGCTGCGAAACCCTGTCACTGCCGGTCTCCTCGACCTTGTCTGCCTCATGGGTACAGGTCGACGCCCGCACCTCGGATTTATCCACAGGCTAGCGATGGCCCTGTGGAAAATCCATCACCGTGCCGCAGGGGCAGATGCGACCGGGGCAAGGTGTTGCCGTTGCGCCGCGCCCTGTAACCCGCTGGTTGCACGGGCATAGGGGCCATCCGGGGCCAGCATCAGGTCTGGCAGGCGGCGGATCAGCTGGCGGCGTCCGCGGGCGGAGTAGTAGCCGCCGGGCAGTTGCGAGGTGGTCAGCAGGAAGCTGCGGAACGCGGCATAGGCCGCCGGATCGGGCGGTTGCGGCGACGCGAAGAACGCGGTGATCCCCTGGTCCGAGGTCAGCCCGGGCCGGGTATAGATGGTGCGTCCGAAGGCGCGCACCGGCAGCCCCCGGAACAGCGCCGCCTGCGCCGCGGTCGAACTGACCGTGACGGCCGAACGCGCCCCGTCGAGCAGCCGGGCCAGCTTGCCGCCGGGAATGAACCGGACGCGGTCGGCGATGCCCGCCTGCCGAGCCGTCCTTGCGATGATGTCGGCAAGCGGAAGGCGCCCGTCGTCCAGAGGGTGCGCCTTGAACACCAGAAGGTGATGCGCGGGTGCGCCTGCCGCAAAGCCATGGACGACATGGGCGATGAAGGCGGCGGTGTCGGGAAAGGGCAGGGCGGCGCGATAGCTGGCGTCGTGATCAAGCTGCATCAGGCACAGGTGCCAAGGCCGTGCCGACCGCCGCACCGCACGGGTCCGCGCCCAGCGGGTCCAGGCCGCGACCGGCCAGCGCAGGATCTGCCGCAGCCACAGCCCCGCCTCGGCCGTCACGCCGATGTTCCGGTGCGGCCGGTATCCCGGATAGGCCCGCGCGCCCAGCGCCACCAGCGCGTGATAGGCCGCCCCCCAGAAGATGTGCTGGCGCAGGTCGCCCCAGTGGTCGGGCGCCTCGACCGGGGCATCGGGCGGCACCGTCGCGAAGGCCGCATCGGGCAGGTCCATCAGGGGCGAGTTGGCGTTCGAGCCGCCGCGCTCGTAGCTGACCCACCAGGGCCGCAGGTAGCCTTCCTCGAACACATGCGCGGTGATGCCCCGCGCGCGCGCCAGGTCCAGCGCCGCGCGGTGCAGCGGGCGCGTGTCACCATAGAGCACGAGGTCCGTGACACCCTGAGCGGCCACGAGCGCGGCCAGATGCGCGGGCCAACCGGCGTCCCCGTCGCGGTGGGCGAGGCAGGGCAGGGCGCGCGGCCAGAACGCCCGGTCGCCCATGGTGAAGCCCACGCGCAGGCAGACAGCGCCGGTTGCGGCCAGCGCCCGGGCAAGCGCGCCGAAGAAGGGCCCGTGCGGCCCCTGCAGGAACAGGAAGGTGCGGCCTTCGCCCTGGCTGCGCGCGATCATGCTGCACCATGCCACGTCCTGCCCCGAAGGCGAAAGCCTTGCCCTTGCCCGCTGCCCCGCGCAGGACTACCCCTGAGGCAAGGGAGACACGCATGTTCACTGGCATCATCACCGACATGGGCGAGGTCCTGCAGGTCGCGCAGCAGGGCGATACCCGCCTGCGAATCGGCTGCGGCTATGACCCCGATACCATCGACCTGGGCGCATCCATCGCCTGTTCTGGCGTCTGTCTGACGGTCATCGCCACCGGACGGGACGATGGGCAGGCCGGCGGGCAGGCCGACGGGAAGGCCGGCGGGCGGGCCTGGTTCGATGTCGAGATGTCGGCCGAGACCCTGGCCATGACCACCGCCGGGGGATGGGTGCCCGGCACGCGGCTGAACCTCGAACGCGCACTGCGGGTGGGCGACGAACTGGGCGGGCATATCGTGTCGGGCCATGTCGACGGTGTGGCCGAGGTCATCGCCACCAGGGACGAGGGCGCATCGACCCGCTTCACCTTTCGCGCGCCCGACGCCCTGGCGCG
>CAYYOE010000528.1:0-1968 GCA_964473055.1 uncultured Rhodobacterales bacterium
GCAGCGAATTCAGCATGGGATGCCAGATCGCGGCCAGCACGGGTTCGCGGTTCAGCAGGGTCACGCCGAAGTCGAAGGTGACGAGGTTCACGAAGACCGTGGCGAAGCGTTCCGGCAGCGGCCGGTCGAGACCCAGCTCGGCGCGCATCCGCGCCAGGTCGGCCTCGGTGTAGTAGATCAGCTCGTCCGCCGGGATCGTCGCGTCCAGCGCGTCGCCCGGCAGGATCTCGGTGCCGACGAAGACGATGATGGAGACCAGCAGCAGGATCAGGCCGGACAGCGCGAGGCGTCGGACGATGAGGGACAGGATCGGGGCCATGGCGGTGCCCCGCCCTCAGGCGTCGCGCCAGACGGTTTCGTAGCGCGGGCCCTGCCAGAGCTGGGTGTGACCCCGCAGGTTGTGTACCCCGGCGCGATAGACGACGTTCGTGCGCCGCCCGCCGACCATGATGCCCGGTACCTCGTCCTGGGCGATGCGCTGCATCTCGTGGTAGATCTCCAGTCTGCGCGCCGCATCGGGCTCGGCCGCGGCCTGGGCCAGAAGTGCGTTGTAGCGCTCGAACCCCGGGCCTTCCCAGCCGCCGGGTTCGGCGGCGTTCAGGTCGGACAGGCGAGAGAGGTTGATGTTGGGGTTGCGCGCGCCGACGAGGTTGCGCCGCGGCCGTCCGATCGGCTGGTTGACCGCCATGACATAGGGGTTGAACCCGTCGCAGGGCCGTTCCTCGAACGCCACGCGGATGCCGGCCTCGTTCAGGCTCTCGGCCACCACCGCCCACAGCCGCGGCTCTTCGGGGTAGCCGGGACAATAGGCGATGGCGGGCAGCGTGATGCCGTCAGGATGGCCCGCCTCGGCCAGCAGGCGCCGGGCTTCGGCCACGTCGCGTTCCACCGGGCGCGGCAGGAATTCGCGGTTGACCCCGTTCATGTGGGTGTCGTTGCCGGTCCAGCCGTCGGGGTCGGCATAGACGATGGCGTTGACCCGCGGCCGGTCCAGCGCCAGCGACATCGCGCGGCGCACCCGCACGTCGTTCCAGGGCAGGTTCATGTTCTTGGGCAGCACGATCCAGAACTGATCGCCCGAGGGCGCGGTCTGCACCACGCCGCCTGCATCGCGGAACTGGTCGAACTGGCCGGGGTCAGCGTTCAGGACGGCGTCGAACTGCCCGGACCGGAAGCCGTTGATGGCGTTCTGGCCCATCGCGATGACGCCGCTGAGTTCGTCCAGGAAGGGACGGCCTGCCATCCAGTAGTCCTCGAACCGTTCGGCCCGGAACATGCGCGTGTTGTCGGTCTCGATCAGGCGGAAGGGGCCCGTGCCAATCCCGTCAAAGCCCATGTCTTCGAGGTTCTCGCGCGCGGGCAGCATCATCGCGCGGTATTCGGCGGTCGCGTGCGGGAACTCGACGTTCGGGCGGTTGAGGAAGAAGCGGATGCCATAGCGCCCGACGGCTTCGACCCGCGCGATGTCCTGCTTGAAGAAGCCGACCCCGCCCAGCGTTGGATGCCCATGCAGCCGGCACGAGGCGACGGCGTCCTCGGCAGTGAACTCGCGCCCGTCATGGAACATGACGCCCTCGCGCAGCTTGTAGTCCCAGACGGTGGCGGTGGCGTCGCTGTCATAGCTTTCGGCCAGTTCGGGGACGACCTCGAGGTTCTCGTCCACCCACGTCAGGCCGTTCCAGATGCTGCGTGTCTGGATGTCCATGAAGTAATAGGGATGCTCGCCCCGCGCGGATTGCCCCAGCGCCCAGTTCGGCACCGGGTTGCCATAGGTCAGCGATCCACCCGTCCGCGGTGTCTGCCCGTCGATCAGGCTGTCGACAAAGGCCTCGACATTGGCGGCGCGCAGCGCGGTCGCGGGCATCGCGCCCAGTCCGACCACGATGGCCGAGCCCTGAAGGAAGTCGCGGCGGTTGAGCATGGCGTGTCCGATCCTGTTGACGAGGCAGCGCAAGGGGCAAAGGGGGG
>CAYYOE010000529.1:0-1966 GCA_964473055.1 uncultured Rhodobacterales bacterium
CCCACCTGCAACAATGCCTGTCCGGCGGGCGAGAACATCCAGGCCTGGCTGACGCACGCGCAGGCGGGCCGGTTCAAGGAGGCTTGGCAAGCCCTGACCCAGGACAACCCGATGCCCGGCATCCATGGCCGGGTGTGCTATCACCCCTGCGAGACCGCCTGCAACCGCAGCAAGCTGGATTCCTCGGTCAGCATCCACGCCGTCGAGCGGTTCCTGGGCGATCTGGCCCTGCAGGAAGACTGGCAGTTCAGCGTCACCGCCCCCCCCAGCGGCAAGCGGGTGTTGGTGGTCGGGGCCGGTCCCAGCGGCTTGTCCGCCGCCTATCATTTGGCCCGGATGGGCCACAGCGTCGAGATCCACGAAGCCGGACCGATGGCCGGCGGCATGATGCACTTCGGTATACCTTCTTACCGGTTGCCGCGCGACGTGCTGGACGGCGAGATCAAGCGCATCGAAAACATGGGCGTCAAGATCGTCCTCAACCACTTGGTGGACGACCTGTTGGCCGAGAAGGAGGCCGGCAAGTTCGACGCGATGTTCGTCGCGGTCGGCGCCCACCTCAGCAAGCGCACCGAGATCCCGTCCCGCGACGCGGGCAAGATGCTCGACGCCATCAGCTTCCTCAAGGACGTGGAAACCGGCAACGCGCCGAAATTGGGGCGCCGGGTCGCCATCTACGGCGGCGGCAACACCGCCATGGACGCCGCGCGGGTCGCCAAGCGCCTGGGCTACGAGCCGCTGATCATCTATCGCCGCGACCGCGCCCACATGCCGGCCCATGATTTCGAGGCCGACGAAGCGCTCGAGGAAGATGTCAAGATCCACTGGCTGCGCACCATCAAGAACATCGACGAGACCACCTTCACGGTCGAGGTGATGGAGGTGGATGAGAACGGCCGACCCCGCCCGACCGGTCAGTTCGAAACCCTGGAGGCCGACGCGCTGATCATGGCCCTGGGCCAGGATGTGGATACCAGTTTCCTGCGCAAAATGCCCGGCGTGGAGTGCAAGGATGACGGGGTGGTGGCCGTCGACGACCAGATGATGACCGGCTATCCGGGCCTGTTCGCCGGCGGCGACATGGTGCCGTCCGACCGCACGGTCACCATCGGGGTCGGCCACGGCAAGAAAGCCGCCCGCAATATCGACGCCTGGTTGCGCGGCGATACCCACGTCAAGCCGCCCAAGCACGCTCTGGCCACCTTCGACAAGCTGCACGTCTGGTATTACACCGACGCCGCCCAGCGCCCGCAGGGTCATCTGGATCTGAAGCGGCGCATCAGCGGCTTCGAGGAAGTCGTCGCCGGTCTGAGCCCCAAGGAAGCGCTGTACGAGGCCAAGCGCTGCCTGTCCTGCGGCAACTGCTACGAATGCGACGGCTGCTACGGGGCCTGTCCGGAGGACGCCGTCATCAAGCTGGGACCGGGCAAGCGCTACCGCTACGACTACGCGCTCTGCACCGGGTGCGCGGTGTGCTTCGAGCAATGCCCCTGCCACGCCATCGAGATGATCCCCGAGCCGGCGGCCGAGTCGGCGGAGCCCACCGCTTGACCGTCCGGGAGCCGGCGGGGGTGATACCGACGACGGTCGCCACCCGCCGCCGGTTCCCGCGACCCACGCCCAAGATTCGCTCCAGTTCAAAAGCAACCACCGCCCGCCCGACTGGCGCGGGCTCTCAGAGAGAACAGTAATGACCGAACGGCAAGTCACCACCATCGAAGGCAACGAGGCCGCCGCCTACGTCGCCTATCGGGTCAACGAAGTTTGCACCATCTATCCCATTACCCCGTCCTCGACCATGGCCGAACTGGCCGACCAATGGTCCTCGGAAGGCGTCAAGAACATCTGGGGTAGCGTGCCCATGGTGATGGAAATGCAAAGCGAGGGCGGCGCGGCCGGCGCGGCGCACGGCGCGTTGCAAACCGGGGCGCTGACCACCACCTTCACCGCGTCGCAGGGGCTCATG
>CAYYOE010000530.1:0-1964 GCA_964473055.1 uncultured Rhodobacterales bacterium
GTGCCGCGCGCTAGACCATCCGGATCGCGGCCTTGTCGATGGCCAGCATGTACCCCTTGCGCGCGATCGTCTTGACCAGCAGTTCGGCCACGATCTGGTTGCCCAGCGCATCGCGCAGGCGCTTGATCCGGGTCGCGCCCGCGGCCTCGTCGCAGTCGGATTCGTGGCGGCCAGACACCACCGCCTCGATCTGGGCGCCGGTCAGCACGTCCTCGTCCATCCGTGCCTCGGCCAGCACCGACAGGGTTTCCATGGCGGCGTCGGTCAGCTTGAATTCCAGGTTGTTGAGGTAGACCGCGCCTTCTTCCCGGCTGATGACGAGGCTGTTGACCTGGATGCCCTGCCGCTCGATCTCGCCCATGCGGCGGCTGAGCGTCAGGATCGCGACCAGGAACACCAGCGCCGCGATCAGGGATGCCGCCGAGAACACCAGAAGCACGAACATCACCACGCGGTAGCTGGCCAGCACCTCGGAGAACGCGGTGCCGGACTGCGCCAGCACTTCCAGCAGGCGGATCTCAGCCGGCGAGGTCAGCCCGTCGGATTCGACAAACAGGCGTTCGACGCGGGCGTTGAAGGCGTTGGCATCGGGCAGGGCCACGAACAGGAACACGGCGGCGGCGGCCAGGATCGCCACCACCGCCGCCACCCCGAAGCCCGCCAGGCGCGTCGCCTGGCGACGCGCGTCAGAAGCGGAGGAAGAACTGACCGGCACCTTCGCGTTTCTCCTCGAGCCTGTCCGCCTCGAAGACCGAGACGAGATCCAGAAGCTCCCACCCGTTGGCGGCCAGCCGTGGGCGAAGCTCGGCCTCCGCGCTGCGGGGATCGCAGGCGGCGACTTCCGCCACTCCATAATGCAGGCGCAACGGGTTGTCGCGCTTGGCCTTGTAGTCGGCATAGCACGCGGCGGAAACCGGCGCGGCGAGGGCCAGGACAAGGACGGTGGAGAGCGGGGCGAGGATGCGGGTCATGGCCTGAAATCTGCGCGCGGGGGCATCTGCTAGGCAATGACACAGGGCGGGCTTCGGGAAAAGGGGGCAGGGGCGGCCGGCGTTATCGCCTATCGCGGCGGCGACATTGCCTGACCTCGTGGCACAGGCCGAGGGTCTGGGCATCGCGGTCCGGCCGGTCGTCCGGGGATCGCGGACCAGATGCACCCGGGCCGATTCCCTGCACCCGCTCGGCCCCCGAACCGGAGACAGAGCCATGACGAAGACCCTGCATCCCCGCCCGTTCCTTCGCCCACTGCGGCTGCGCGTCACCTCGCTTGTGATTGCGGCGGGCCTGGCAACCGTAACCGCTGCGGCCCCCGCCCAGGCGCAGATCTCGACCGAGAACATCGGCGGGCTGATCGCCGGCGCGGTGGCGCTGGGGATCATCGCCAAGGCCATCGACAACCAGAACAGCCGCGACCGGGAACGGGCGCGCGCCGCCAGCCGCAACCAGACGCCGGTGCACACGCCGGTCACGCCGTCCCGCCCGTCCGCACGCGCCCTTCCGGGCGCCTGCCTGACGGCCTATTCGGTGCGGGGCGAGACGGTGCGCTACTTCCCCGCCGCCTGTCTGACGCGCAATTACCGTGACGCCGACCGTCTGCCCGCGGCGTGCCGCCAGACGATCCGCACGCCCAGTGGCAACACCGCGGTCTACGCCCCGGCCTGCCTGCGCGACCGTGGGTTCCGGGTGGAGATGGCGTCCGGTCCGGGCCGCGGGCAGGGCCAGGGCCAGGGCCAGTGGCGCCACGACCGGCGCGACTGGCGCTGATCCCACGGCCGGAGCAACCCCCATGGTGCACCTCGACATCCTGGCCGCCCTGACGCTGGCCCTCACCGTCGCCGCGCGTCTGGCCGGCTGACCCCTTCAGGCAACGACCGATCGCGCAGTCATCGAGCAGCCGACGCCGGGACATGTCCCATCTCTCCCCCGGCGGCGGACCCTGGGCGGGAGGGTGAATACACCCCCCG
>CAYYOE010000531.1:0-1949 GCA_964473055.1 uncultured Rhodobacterales bacterium
GTGCAGGCGATGCTGATCTACATGGCGATCTATGTCACCATGAACGTGGGCACCTTCGCTTTCATCCTGTCGATGGAGAAGGACGGTCAGGCGGTGACGGACATCGGGTCCCTGCAGATGTATTCACGGCGTGAGCCCCTGAAGGCGCTGGCGGTGCTTGTGCTGATGTTCAGTCTGGCGGGCGTACCGCCGCTGGTGGGCTTCTTCGGCAAGTTCTACGTCCTGCGCGCCGCCTATGATGCGGGGCTGGTCTGGCTGGCTGTGGCGGGCGTGATCGCCAGCGTGATCGGGGCGTTCTACTACCTGCGGATCGTTTTCTACATGTATTTCGGCGAGGACCGCGAGGGCATCGACGGTACCATGCCCCCAGTCCTGTGGGGCGCGCTGATGGTCTCGGCGGGTGCCATGGTGCTGGGTGTCGTCAACCTCTTCGGGATTGAAGGGGCGGCGGCGGCAGCGGCGGCGGCGCTTGTCAACTGATCGCCCCAAGGGTCTGCCGACGGACGGGCCCTGGCCCGAAGGCTACGACTGCGTGATCCTGGACGAGGTCGGCAGCACCAACGCCGAGGCGATGCGCCTGTGCCACAACTTCGCCCGGCCGACCTGGGTGTTCGCCCATCGGCAGACATCGGGACGCGGTCGGCGCGGGACCGCCTGGAGCGCGCCCGAGGGCAATCTCACCGTGTCGCTGGCGATGCGTCCCGGCGCCCATCCGGCCTGGGCGGCGCTGCGCAGCTTTCTGGCGGCGAATGCCCTGTTCCAGACCCTCGCCATGTATTGCGACCGCGACGCGCTGTCCCTGAAGTGGCCGAACGATGTGCTGCTGAACGGCGGCAAGGTGGCGGGCATCCTGCTGGAGACCTCCAGCGCGGGCGGCTATGTGGACTGGCTGGTGGTGGGGTTCGGCGTCAATCTGCGCCACCTGCCGGAAGGTGTTCAGGGGGCGGCCTTTCCGCCTGTCAGCCTGTATGCGGAAGCGGGCGTCGCCCCGCCACCGCTGGAGGTTCTGGGCTATCTGGCCGACTGCTTTGCCACACAGGAGCGTCTGCTGGACCGGCTGGGCTTCGAGGAAATCCGTGCCATGTGGCTGGAACGCGCTGCAAGGCTGGGCGAGGTCATCACCGCACGGACAACGCGCGAAGAGATCACGGGACGGTTCGAGACGGTGGACTTGGGCGGGAACCTGATCCTCGAAACTGCCGATGGCCGCCGGGTGATCCCGGCAGCCGACGTCTATTTCTGAAGGGGCCTTGCCATGCTTCTGTGCATCGACTGCGGCAATACCAATACCGTGTTCAGCGTCTGGGATGGCACGTCCTTTCTGGCGACCTTCCGCACCTCGACCGAGTGGCAGCGGACGGCGGACCAGTATTTTGTCTGGCTGTCCACGTTGATGGCCCACCGTGGCGTGGCGCTGGACATCGACGCCGTCATCATCTCGTCCACTGTGCCGCGCGTGGTGTTCAACCTTCGGGTTCTGGCCGACCGCTACTTCGGCACGCGCCCCCTGGTGGTCGGCAAGCCCGACTGCCGCCTGCCCGTAGACCCGCGCGTGGACGCAGGCACGCAGGTGGGCCCAGATCGCCTGGTGAACACCGCCGGGGCCCATGATCGGCACGGCGGCGATCTGATCGTCGTGGATTTCGGCACCGCGACCACGTTCGACGTGGTCGCCCATGATGGGGCCTATGTGGGGGGCGTGATCGCGCCCGGCGTGAACCTGAGCCTTGAGGCGCTGCACCAGGCCGCGGCGGCGCTGCCGCATGTGGATGTGACGAAACCACAGGGCGTGATCGGCACCAACACGGTGGCGTGCATGCAGGCCGGCATCTTCTGGGGCTATGTCGGATTGGTGCGCGAAATCTGCGACCGCATCCGGGGCGAATACGAACGGCCCATGCGGATCATCGGGACCGGGGGCCTTGCGCCCTTGTTCGCAACCGGCGATG
>CAYYOE010000532.1:0-1947 GCA_964473055.1 uncultured Rhodobacterales bacterium
CTTAGAGCATGGCCGTGTGACGGGCATGTAACGTGATCGGCAAGGGCCGCCACAACCGCGACCGCGTGTGCAAGAACGGGTGTCCGTCCAGAGGGCATCGGATGGCCGGTGGGGCGGCCATCCGCTGCCCGGGCCGCTTCGCGGCTGTTCCGGGCAGGGCGCTTGGTTTAGACGGGAGAGGGGAAACCCAGCGACAACCCCATTCCTACCCCGGTCGCACCCACATCACCGCCTCCACCCCCGGTGCGCCGGTGGCCAGCGTCACCAGCCGGTCGAAACCCAGCGCGATCCCGCTGGCGGGGGGCATCAGGGCCAGGGCGGCGAGGAACTCCTCGTCCAGCGGATAGCTTTCGCCATAAAGGCGCGCCTTCTCGGCCATGTCGGCCTGAAAGCGGCGGCGCTGCTCGGCGGGGTCGGTCAGTTCGCCGAACCCGTTCGCCAGTTCCACCCCGCAGGCATACAGCTCGAACCGCTCGGCCAGGCGCGGGTCATCCGGCGCGGGGCGGGCGAGTGCGGCTTCGGCCAGCGGATAGCGGTCGAGCACCGTGGCCCGGCCATGGCCGAGGTTCGGTTCCACGCGGGCGACCAGCACCTTGGACAGGATGTCCGACCAGGTGTCGTCGTCGGCCACCCGCACCCCGGCGCCGGTGGCCTGCCGGGCCAGCGCGTCGCGGTCGGTCGTGCCGTCATCGCGGATCGTGGCCATCAGGTCGACGCCCGCATGCGTCGCAAAGGCCTCGGCCACGGACACCCGTTCCGGCATGGCGAACGGATCGCAGGTAGCGCCGCGCCAGCGCAAGGTCTCGGACCCCGCCGCCCGGGCCGCCAGCGCCAGAAGCGCGGCGCAGTCGTCCATCAGCCGCGTGTAGGGCGCGCCCACGCGGTACCACTCCAGCATCGTGAACTCGGGCGCATGCAGCGGCCCGCGCTCGCGGTTGCGCCAGACCGGGGCAAAGGCGTGGATCTGCGTCTCGCCCGCCGCCAAGAGCTTCTTCATCGCGAACTCGGGCGAAGTGTGCAGATAAAGCCGCCGCGCCCCCCCCGCGCCATCGAGCGCCGTGGAGGCGAAGGCGTGCAGATGCGTCTCGTTGCCCGGGGAAACCTGTAATCCCGCCGGATCGACCTCGACCGACCCCTCGGCTTCGAACCAATCCCGCATGGCCGCCTTGATGCGGTTGCGGGCCATCAGCAGGGGGCGACGGTCGGCATGGGCATCCGGGTGCCACCATGGCGTGTCAGTCTGCGGGGTGTCGGGCATGGTCCGGGGTCCGTCCTGCGCAGGTTACATCTGGCGTGGGCGCACGGGATGCGCTAGGGCAACGCGGCCCGCCGCTAGCCCGGTGGTGATCGGATCGCAAGGAGAACCGCCCGTGAAAACCATCGCCTCGCAACTGCGCAAGGGCAATGTCGTCGATATGGGCGGCCATCTGTACGTCGTGCTGACCGCGCAGAACTTTCACCCTGGCAAGGGCACGCCCGTCACCCAGGTGGACATGCGCCGCATCAGCGACGGCGTGAAGGTCAGCGAGCGGTGGAAGACCACCGACAGCGTCGAACGCGCCAACGTCGACGAACGCGAATACGCCTTCCTCTACGAGGACGGCGAAGGCTTCCACTTCATGGAACCGCAGACCTACGAACAACTGACCGTCAGCGCCGATGTGGTGGGCGACAGCAAGGCCTTCCTGACCGACGGGATCAAGGTCTTCATCAAGACGCACAACGACGTGGCGATCGCGCTGGAGCTGCCGCAGAAGGTGGTGGTCGAGATCGTCGAGACCGAGCCGGTCGTGAAGGGGCAGACGGCCTCGTCGTCCTACAAGCCCGCGATCGCCGACAACGGCGTGCGGGTGATGGTTCCGCCGCATATCGGCACGGGCACCCGGATCGTGATCAACACCGACGACCTGTCCTACGTCGAGCGCGCCAAGGACTGACCGTGGCGCC
>CAYYOE010000533.1:0-1939 GCA_964473055.1 uncultured Rhodobacterales bacterium
GCCCAGATCCGCGAGATCGCCGAAGCCAAGATGAAGGACCTGAACGCCAACTCGGTCGAGGCGGCGATGCAGATCATCCTCGGTTCGGCGAAGTCGGTGGGTATCGAGGTGAAGGGGTAAGGCCATGGCAAATACCGGAAAGCGCATCACGGCCGCGCGCGCCCAGGTCGAGGGCAAGGCCAACGTGACGATCGAGGAAGCCATCGCGCTGGTGAAGAAGTCGGCGACCGCCAAGTTCGACGAGACGGTCGAACTGGCGATCAACCTGGGCGTCGATCCGCGCCATGCGGACCAGATGGTCCGCGGATCGGTCAACCTGCCGAACGGCACCGGCAAGACAGTGCGCGTGGCGGTGTTCGCGCGCGGCGCCAAGGCCGATGAGGCCAAGGCCGCCGGTGCCGATATCGTGGGTGCCGAGGACCTGATGGAGACGATCCAGGGCGGCAAGATCGAGTTCGACCGCTGCATCGCGACGCCGGACCTGATGCCGCTGGTTGGCCGTCTGGGCAAGATCCTCGGGCCGCGCAACCTGATGCCGAACCCCAAGATCGGCACGGTGACGATGGACGTGGCCGAGGCCGTGACCGCCGCCAAGGGCGGGCAGGTGACGTTCAAGGTGGAAAAGGCCGGGATCATCCACGCGGGCGTGGGCAAGGTCAGCTTCGACGAGGGCAAGATCGCGGAAAACGTCCGCGCCTTCATCGAGGCGATCCAGAAAGCCAAGCCGACCGGCGCCAAGGGCACCTACCTGAAGCGCATCGCGCTGTCGTCCACGATGGGCCCGGGCGTGTCGATCGACGTGGGTCGCATCAACGGCTGAAGCGTCGGGGCCGAAGGGGCCGCGACCAGAGAACGCGAATGGGAGCGGGGCGGGCCGATGGCGCGCCCCGTTTTCGTTCGGACGCGCGTGTGGGCGGCCTCTCCCCCATCCCCTCTCCCACGGGGAGAGGGGAGGCGCGGCGAACGGGCGTGGCGCTTCCCCTCTCCGTACCGGAGAGGGGAGAGGGGAGAGGCGCCTTCGACTCTCTGGCGGCAAACCCGCTTGCCCCCGCACCGAAAACGGACTAACTGCCCCCGTCCGGAACCATCGCGCGAGTCGCGGCGGCGCCGGATACGTCCGAGACGGCGGGTGTCATCCGACATAAATCCTGCCCGAGACGGGAACCGATCCATTCCGTCCGCAGGGCCCAAGGGCCTGGCGGCTGGGCCTTGGCCACGACCCGTAAGGACCCGCTCGTCGGGCCTGACAGCCCGGCGATACAGAGCCGGAGGGTCACACCTCCACTACTTGGAGCGAAACTGTGGATAGAGCCCAGAAAGAGAAAGTGGTCGAGGAACTCGGCCAGATCTTCGAAAGCTCTGGCGTGGTCGTGGTCGCACACTACGCAGGTCTTACGGTTGCCGAAATGCAGACCCTCCGCGCGCGCATGCGCGAGGCAGGCGGGTCTGTGCGCGTCGCCAAGAACAGGCTCGCCAAGATTGCCCTCGAGGGAACGCCGAACGCACCGATCGCGGCGCTACTGACGGGCATGACCGTACTCGCCTATTCCGAGGACCCCGTGGCAGCAGCCAAGGTCGCGGACGCCTATGCCAAGACGAACGACAAGTTCGTGATCCTTGGCGGGGCGATGGGCGGGTCGGCGCTGGATCCGGCCGGGGTCAAGGCCGTCGCAACGATGCCGTCGCGCGAGGAGCTTATCGCTTCCATCGTCGCCTGCATCGGCGCGCCGGCTGCAAACCTTGCCGGGGCGATTGGCGCACCTGCCGCGAATATCGCGGGCATCCTCACGACGATCGAGGAACGCGAAGCCGCCTGAGCAACTGCTGATACCTGCGTGGCACCGGCACCGGTCCATGTTGGAAAACACCTAAGGAATGGATGAGAAAAATGGCTGATCTGAACAAGCTGGCCGAAGAGATCGTGGGTCTGACCCTTCTC
>CAYYOE010000534.1:0-1934 GCA_964473055.1 uncultured Rhodobacterales bacterium
GAGATCGCCGAGCGCGGCCACGAACCGCTATTGGGCGCCGCATCGAGCGCCATCTCGCCGAGGCGCACCTGCCGCCCGGCAAGACCCTCGACAGCTTCGACTGCGACGCCGTGCCCATGATCTCTAAAGCCGCTTCACCCGGGCCAAAGGGCCGTGCCGGGATGAAATTGCGACCAGGCAAACCAGAAGGCCTGATGACTGCCCAGATCGGCCCCATCCGCATCGACCGCGCGGATACCGCCTGCCGCGAGCACGAGGCGGACATTCTCGAACCCGATCTGCTCGCCCCGGTTCAGCGCGATCATGGCGGTGCTGCGCTGGAACGCGACCGGCGTTCCGGAGGCCGTCACGACACCGATGATGTCCTCATGCACCGGCAGGCGCGGGTCGACATCGCCCACCGGAAAGATCGGACCATCCGCATCGCGGCCATTGCGGAAATCGAAGTCCCGACCGAGCGCGAGCGCCTCGACCAGCACGGTCGTTTCGGGATGCGAGCGCCGCCAGGTGCCCCAGTCGGTGGTGACCACACTCGCCTGTTCCAGTTGCAGGTTTCGCTCGGCCAGCGGCCCGGTCACGGCCTTGCCCAGAAAGGTATCGAACACTGAAAAGGTCCGCACGTCGTACATCACCTTGTTCGACCGGATCAGCAGCCCCGAGGTGCGCAGGATCGGCCGCTCGATCCCGGCGGGCAGCCCATCGGTGAAATAGGCCTGCGCGGAGCCGCACAAGGTGCAATAGGGAATGCCAAGGTCGCGACCGCCCAGTGTGTCGTTCACCATTTCGCGCACTTCCATGATGCGTCGGGGATAGGCCCGGTATTCGCCATTCACCTCGATCCCGAACACGATATCGTCTTCATCGAGCCAGGTCGCGTCTTCTGCGCTGCTGACCTCGGGGTTGTCGGCGGCGGGAATGCAGTTGCAAGGCTCGTCCGTCCGCCCGAAGCCCCGGTCGTCGATCAGCACGCCGCCCCAGGACACCATCCGCCAGTCGATGTCGCCCTCGACAAAGATCCGGTCCCAGCCGGGCACAGCGGTCGTGAAAATGGCACGCTTGACCTTCAGATAGTCCGGAGGCGCCGGGATGTCCCAGGCGATAAGATGGTTCGTGATGACATTCCAGTGGTTCTGGGCGGGCGGCTCGATTTCCAGCAGGTCCGCCGCCGCTTCGGCCAGGACCACGTTCAGGCTGGGGCTGCTCGCGAAACGCATCATGTCGCTGATGAGCCAGGCGATCCGGGGATCGTTCGATGCCGCGACCTCGGCCAGGGCGGCGGTCTGATCGGCCCCCCAACGCGATTGCGTGAAGCTGTCGACAAAAGCCACCTGCATCGCGGCTCGCAGCGAAGCGGGGAGTGGGCTTTCCGGAACTGGGGGCGGCTCGCCGAATTCCTCGATCACGTAGTCTGGCAGCGCGCCAGTGGTCTGCGCGCGGGCAGCGTCGGACCAGAACGGCGACAGCGCGAGAAACGGTGCAAAGAACCAGACAAGCGATGGATTGCGCGATCTCGATATCATCAGGGGCCTTTCAGCTTGCCGGTTTCGCACAGATCGATGCCGCGGCGTGTCGCCTCGTGCCTGCCTTCCGACATGCCCGATCCGCATGCCACAATTGTCGGGCGAGATGCGGTGCGAGACGCGACTTCGGCTTTGCTGTCGCTTGAAATCGACGTCTCCGCTAATCAAGGTCAATCAAGTTCGGGTGATCGCGTGGGACGACGCCGATGCGTGATACGGCAGCACCTATCACCGGAACCGAGCTTGCAAGACCCTGCGCAGCAGGATGAGGAAGGCGACAGCCGCGCTTCGCGGGCGTGGCAATGGTCTGTGCCGCGCACAGCCTCAGGCTACATTCCCCAGGTGATTGTGGATCGGCGTGGAAAAAGGACCCCGTCCGAGGGGTGATCGGCGTCCGATTTAAAATGGGAGGTG
>CAYYOE010000535.1:0-1925 GCA_964473055.1 uncultured Rhodobacterales bacterium
TCACGAGCAGTTCGAGCGCCCGGTAGCGCCTCCCGCCCGCCGGGATCTCGAACATGCCGGTCTCGGCGCCGCTCTCGTCGACCACGGGCCGGACGGTGATCGAGGCGAGCAGCGTGCGCCGGGCGATGTCCTCGGCGAGCTCCTCGATCGAGACGCCGGCCTTGATGCGCCGGACGTTCGACTGGCTGAGCACCAGCTTGTTGAAGGGGATGTCGCGCGAGGCGCTGAGGGTGATCTTCTGGGACTTGGTCATCGGACTTCTCCGCGACGGGCGGCCAAGAGACACTCTCTCGGGCCTCCAAACCCGTCACGAAAAACCCGGCCCACCTCTCCCTCTAAGGGCGATGGACCGCACCACAGTTGCACGCGGCGACAGCTCCGCCAGACACTGGGGTTGACCGTTTCATAACCCGTCGGCTATGGATTATTCATAACCTTGGAGCTATGGGACCGCATGATGCACGACGCGGACGCTCTCTTCCGATCGCTTGGCGATCCGACCCGGCGCGGCCTGTTCGAGCAGCTTTGCCTCGAAGGCGAGCAGACCGTCGGCGCGCTGACCGACCGCGCCGGCATCTCGCAGCCGGCGGTCTCGAAACATCTCGCCGTCCTGAAAGCGGCGGGCCTTGTCGAGGGCCGACAGGAGGGGCGGCGCACGCTCTATCGGGCGCGCCGGCAGGCGCTCACGCCGCTCCTCGAATGGACCGGTGAGATGACCCGGTTCTGGGAGGGCCGGTTCGATCGCCTCGAGGACTTGCTGAAGCGGATGGACCAATGACGGACAGCCAGGAGGAGACACGCAGCGTCGTCGTCGAACGAGAGCTGGGCTTTCCGCCTGAGAAAGTCTGGCGGGCGTTGACCCGGCCCGAGCTGATCGCGGACTGGCTGATGGAGAGCGACTTCCGGCCCGAAATCGATCATCGCTTCCGCTTCGCCGCGACGTGGGGCGCGGTCGACTGCCAGGTGCTGCGGATCGAACCGGAGCGGCTCCTGTCCTATACGTGGCAGGCCGAGGGACTGGAGACGGTGGTCACCTGGACGCTCGAGCCGACGAGCATTGGGACACGCCTGAGGATGGAGCAGTCGGGCTTCCGGGCCGAGCAGAAGCGCGCCTATGGCGGCGCGAAGGGCGGATGGCCACGGTTCCTCGACAGTCTCGAAGCCGTGCTCGCAAAGCAGTAAGGAGCGATCGATGAAGTTCAGCGCAGGCGTCCGGCAGTTTCATCGGTGGATGTCCATCGTGTTCACCGGGCTCGTCATCGTCGTCTTCGTGTCGGCGGCGCGGCCCGCCGCGCCCGAATGGGTGTTCTACCTTCCGCTGCCGCCGCTCGCCCTGATGCTGATCAGCGGCCTCTACCTCTTCGCGCTGCCATACCTTCCGCGGAGGGGCGGATGATCACCGACATTGAGGATTACTTCGCGAAAGGCTGCGGCCGGTGCCCGCGCTTCGACACGGCGGACTGTTCGACCCGGCGGTGGCGGTCCGGGCTTGCAGTCCTGCGGACCATCTGCCGCTCCGCCGATCTGATGGAGACCGTCAAATGGGGCCATCCGTGCTACATGTATGCGGGCCGCAACATCGCGATCATCGGCGCGCTGCGCGAGGATTTCCGGCTGAGCTTCTTCAATGCGGCGCTGATGCAGGACCCTCAAGGCGTCCTCCAGCGGCAGGGGCCGAACACCCGCCATCCCGACATGATCCGGTTCACGTCGAACGATCAGGTTGCGGAGATGGAGACGACCATTCGGGCCTATCTCGAAGAAGCGAAAAGCTATTCCGAGGCAGGCAAAAAACCACCGAAGGACGCCAGCGAACCCGACTTTCCCGAGGAGCTGACTGAGGCGCTCGACGCCGATCCGGAGCTGTCCGAAGCCTTCCACGCCCTGACGCCCGGACGTCGCAGGAGCTATGTGATCAACCTGAA
>CAYYOE010000536.1:0-1923 GCA_964473055.1 uncultured Rhodobacterales bacterium
CGCAACAGCGCCAGTGCTGCGACCGCCAGCAGCACGACCCCGGCCGACACCACCGTGCCGATCACGCTGACGGCGGGGACGAGCGGCGAATAGTTCGTGGCCGTGCGGGTGAACAGCCAGACCGGTAGCGGCGTGTCCGGGCCCGACGTGAAGGCCGACAGGGGCAGGTTCGCCCAGGAAAGTAGGAACGCGAACAGCCCGCCCGAAACGATCCCGGGGGCGAGTTGGGGCAGCGTCACCTCGCGGAACACCTGCCAGCGGGTGGCGCCAAGATCCATCGCGGCTTCTTCTTGCGCAATGTCATAGCCGAACAGACGAATCGAGACGATCAGCGTCACGATGGGCACGATCCATACCAGATGCGCCACGACAGCCGTCTTCCAGGAGGGCGCGATACCCGCCGCGGTTAGGGACAACAGCAGTGCGAGGCCGAGCACCGGTTGAGGAAAGAAGATCGGCAGAACGAGGATGCGCCGGAACCATCCCTGCCCGCGCCAGTTGTAGCGCGCGAACGCCATGGCGCCGAGTGTCCCAAGGACGACCGCCAGCACCGCGACCGAGACCGCGATGTTCAGGCTGATTGCGTGGATCTGCCAGGTGGTGTGCGATGCGATGGCGTCGCGGTAGGCGTCGAGCGTCCATTCCCGGTGCGGAAATCGCATGTAGCGGGTATTCGCGAGCGAGGCGAGCACCACCGACACGATCGGCACATAGAGCGCCGCAACCAGCACCCCCACCCACAGTGTCATGATCAGGCGCGAGCGAGTCATCGTTTCGTCAGCCTGTCGAAATCTAGCCGCGCAAGCACAGGCAACACGATGGCCGCGGTGATCGCGATGACCATGATCGTCAGCGCCGATCCCAGAGGCCAGTCCTGCGCATAGCCGAAACGCTGCTCGATCGCCGCCGTGATGACGGTGACGGCGCGGCCGCCAAGGATCGCGGCCTCGGCGTTCGCGCCGAGGCACAGAACGAAGGTCAGCAGCGCGCCGATGGCAAGGCCCGGCGCGGCGAGCGGCAGTTCGACCTCGCGGAACACCTGCCACCCGCTGGCGCCCAGATCTCGGGCGGCCTCGATCCGGTCTCGGGGGATGAGCGATATCCCCAGGATCAGCGGGAACAGCATGAAGGGGAAGTGGATGTAGACCATCCCCAGCAGCGCGCCGGGCCAGGAGTTCTGGATCGACCCGATCTGCAGGCCGAACAGCGCGTTGAGCGATCCTGCCAGGATGCCGCCCCGGGGCATCAGGAAAACCGACAGGCCAAAAAGCCGCACGCTTTCGGAAATGAAGATCGGCAGCGCGATCAGCACGGCAACGACCGTGGCCCAGCGCCCCGCGTGCCTGTGCAGGATCACCGCCGTAGGCCAGGCGAGGAACATAGTCACGAAAGTTGTAAAGGTTGCTCCGATCACCGACCACATCAGCGGGCGACCGTAGCCGTCGGCAATCGCGGTCCGGTAGTTGGACAGCGACGGCGTGCCGGCCAGATCGAAGGTGCGCGGCGGCATGAGGCTGGTCCATGCAACGATGCCGATGGGCAGCGCGAAGGCCACAAGCAGAAACAGGATCACCGGCGCCGCAAACCAGAACCCGGGGGCGCGCATCAGTCGCTCACCCAGGCAAGATCGCCCGTGTCGAAGGCGAACCGCGCGGTCGCACCCGTCTCGAACCCCTCGCCGGTGCCGGGGACCTCGGCGATCAGGGGGGTTCCGTTCGCATCCAGGTGCAGTTGCGTGCGCGAGCCGAGCGTCATCGCCTGCCGGACCTTCGCCTGAACCGACAGTGCGCCGGACCCGGGCCGCAGGTGCTCGGGGCGCAGCACGGCGAAGGCACCGCCATTGGGCGCGGGCAGGTCCAGCCCTGTGAAGCGGCCCGATGCCACAGGGAGAATGTTCACCTCGCCCATGAACCCCGCGACGAA
>CAYYOE010000537.1:0-1913 GCA_964473055.1 uncultured Rhodobacterales bacterium
GCACCTTGCTGTTCATGGCGCTGTTCTCGATCGAGATGGAGCGGATATCCCTTGGCGCCCTGATCATCGCGATGGGCATGCTGGTGGACAATGCGATCGTGGTCGCCGAAGGCATGCAGGTCGCGATGGCGCGCGGCAAGCCCTCGCGCGATGCGGCCGATGAAGCCGCGCGAAAGACACAGCTTCCCTTGTTCGGGGCAACGGTCATCGGGATCATGGCCTTTGCCGGGATCGGCCTGAGCCCGGATGCGACAGGTGAATTCCTGTTTTCGCTGTTTGCGGTGATTTCGATATCGCTGCTGTTGTCGTGGATCCTTGCGCTGACAGTGGCGCCGCTCCTGGGACATTATGTCTTCAAGCAAGGCATCGAGGGGGCGGCCGATGCCTATGGCGGGCCGCTGTTCCGCGCCTATGGTGCGGTCTTGCGGATCTGCCTGCGGATCCGGTGGCTCGTGATCCCTGCCCTGCTGGGTCTCACCATCGTCTGCTTTGCGCTCTTCGGTCAGGTCAGGCAGCAGTTCTTTCCCGACAGCAACACACCCCTGTTCTTCATCCACTACAAGCTGCCCCAGGGCGCTTCGATCCACGAGACATCGCGCGATCTGGCGCTGTTCGAGAGCTGGCTGTCCGAGCAGCCCGAGGTCGTCGCGACCACCGCCTTTGTCGGCGAAGGGGCGTCGCGCTTCATGCTCACCTATCAGGCCGAGGACCCGAACCTCAGCTATGGGCATATCATCGTGCGCACCCAGACCATCGAAACGATCCGGGCGCTCATCACGCGGATGGAGGAGTTCGCCGCAGTCGCAGCACCACAAGGCGAGTTCCGGGCAAACCGGCTTGCCTTTGGGCCGGGCGGCGGAAACCCGATCGAGGTCCGGTTTTCTGGCCCCGACCCGACGGTTTTGCGCAATCTGGCGGACGAGGCCATCGCGCGCCTGACGGCGGCATCGGGCGACATCATCGCCCCCCGTGTCGACTGGCGGGAAATGGAGCAGGTGCTGCGCCCGATCTACGCGATCGACCGCGCGCAAGAGGCGGGGATCACCCGGGACGATGTGACGGCCACCTTGCGTTTCGCGACCGAAGGCATCCCCGCCGGCATCTACC
The DNA here is from genome assembly GCA_964473055.1 of uncultured Rhodobacterales bacterium. Taxonomy (GTDB): domain Bacteria; phylum Pseudomonadota; class Alphaproteobacteria; order Rhodobacterales; family Rhodobacteraceae; genus UBA996. Next base: position 1,108 of record CAYYOE010000537.1, read on the forward strand.
GCGAAGGCGAGCGGCAGATCCCGATCGTTCTGCGGACAGATCCCGATGCAGGCTTCGCCTTGACGGACCAGCTTGTCTATTCAGCCAGCGCCGGGCGCCAGGTGCCACTGCTGCAAGTGATCGACGGCTTCGAATTCGTCTCCCAGAACACGCTCGTGATGCGGCGCGACCGACTTTACACGATCACCGCCAGCGCCGATGTCACGGTGGGCCTGACGACCGCCGAGGTGCAGGCCGCCGTTCAGGACACCATCGACACCATGCCATTGCCTGCGGATTACCGGATGGAATGGGGCGGCGAATACGAAAGCGCGCGCGATGCGCAGGCCAGTCTGGCGGGCCAGTTGCCCCTGAGCGGGCTGATCATGGTCCTGATCTCGATCATGCTGTTCAACGCGTTGCGCCAGCCGCTGATCGTCTGGCTGCTGGTGCCGATGTCGGTGAACGGCGTCAGCCTTGCGCTTCTTGGCACAGGCCTGCCGTTTACCTTCACCGCGTTGCTGGGTCTGCTGTCGCTGTCGGGCATGCTGATCAAGAACGGCATCGTGCTGGTCGAAGAGATCGACATCGTGCGCCGCGAACAGCCGATGCTGCCATTGGACGACGCCATCGTGAGCGCATCGACCTCGCGCCTCAGGCCGGTCATTCTGGCCGCCGCGACCACGATCCTGGGCATGATCCCGCTGATCTGGGACGCCTTCTTTCAATCCATGGCCGTCACCATCATGGGGGGCCTCGCCTTCGCATCGATCCTGACCCTCGTGGCGGCACCGGTGTTCTACTTCGTTCTCTTCGCGCGCAGCACA
>CAYYOE010000538.1:0-1913 GCA_964473055.1 uncultured Rhodobacterales bacterium
TCCCGCAGCCGGATTCGCCCACGATCCCCAGTGTCTCGCCGGGCCGCACCTCGAATGACATCGGGTTTACGGCGTGTACCCGCGCCTTCGGAGGGCCGAACAGGCGTTTGCCGACATCGAAGGTCCGGGTCAGGTCAGTGGCTTTCAGCGCGGCCGTCATGGCGCGACCTCAGGGAACAGGCAGCGGACCTGGCGCGCCCCGCCCGCGAGGGGGATCGCGCCCTCTCGGCAGGCCGGTTGCGCCTTGTCGCAACGCGGGGCAAAGGCGCAGCCGAGGGGCAGGTCATCGACCGCTGGGGGCAGGCCCGGAATGGCCGCCAGCGCGCGGCGGCCCGCGCCCAGTTCCGGCACACAGGCGATCAGCCGACGGGTGTAGGGATGCGCGGGGACGGCCAGCACCTCGACCGTGGGTCCCGTCTCGACGATGCGGCCGCCATACATCACCGCCACCCGGTCGCAAAGCTGGGCCACAACCCCGAAGTCATGGGTGATGAACAGGATCGCCAGTCCCCGTGAGCGCCGCAGATCGGACAACAGCGCCAGGATCTGGGCCTGCACCGTCACATCCAGCGCGGTGGTGGGTTCATCGGCGATGATGATGTCGGGGTCGTTGGCCAGCGCCATGGCAATGCCGACCCGCTGGCGCATGCCGCCCGACAATTCGTGCGGAAACGCCCGTGCACGTTCCGACGGATTGGGAATCCGAACGTCTTCCAGCAGCTTGACCGCGCGCCTGTGGGCCTCGGCATGGCTGACAGGTTCATGGACGCGGATCGCCTCGGTCAGCTGATCGCCAATGCGGTAGAGCGGGTGCAGCGTGGACAGCGGGTCCTGGAATATGTAGGCCACGCGTCGCCCTCGGAATGACCGAAGCAGGTCGTAGGGGGCGCCGATCAGGTCCTGCCCCTGCAGCCGCACCGCGCCCCCGGTGATGACCCCGGGTGGCGAGGCCACCAGCCCCATCACCGACAGGGCCGTGACCGACTTGCCGGACCCGCTCTCGCCGATCAGTCCAAGGCATTCGCCGGGGTCCAGTTGCAGCGTCACATCGTTAACCGCCCTGTAGATGCGCTGGCCGACATGGAACTGCGTCTCCAGCGCGTCGATCCGCAACAGGCCGTCGCCCTGCGCTTCGGGCACACGCGAACGCTCGACCCGGGTCGTCGCCATCGGACGGGACAGGGCACCCGAGCGTAACCGCGGGTCCAGCGCATCGCGGATGCCGTCGCCCAGCAGGTTCACCGACATCACGATCAGAAGGATCATCACCCCCGGCACGATGGACGTATGCGGCGCAGTGATCATCGCCGCCCGCGCCTCGCCCAGCATCGAGCCCAGATCGGCCTGCGGCGGCTGGCTGCCAAGGCCCAGGAACGAAAGTCCGGCCGTCTCCAGGATCATCCAGCCGATGGTGGTGGACATGGCGATCACCACCACCGGCACGATGTTCGGCACCACCTCGGTCAGCAGGATCCGCGCGTTGCCCATCCCCGCAAGCCTGGCAGCATCGATGAATTCGCGATGCGCGATGCCGACGGTCACGCCCCGGATGTTGCGGGCGAAGAAGGGAATGTTGACCACCGCAACCGCGATCAGCGCGTTGAACAGCCCCGGACCCAGCACGGCGACGATGGCGAGCGCGAGCAGGATGTAGGGAAAGGCCATCAGCATGTCGATGCCGCGCATGGTCACGTTGTCGGTACGCCCGCCGAAGTAGCCCGCGATGACCCCGATCGCGGCCCCCGCCAGCCCTGCCACCAGCGCCGCCGCGAACCCGACCGCCAGGGAAAGACGCGTGCCCCACAACAGGCGCGACAGCAGATCGCGCCCCAGATGGTCGGTTCCGAGCCAATGCCCTTCGGACAGCGGGCGCAGGAACCGGTCGGCGGTGTTGGTGACATTCGGTGGATGCA
>CAYYOE010000539.1:0-1910 GCA_964473055.1 uncultured Rhodobacterales bacterium
GGCGCATCCTGCGGCTGTTCCAGGGCCGCGGCCTGCCGCTGACGGTGTTCGCCGCGGCACAGGCGCTGGAACGTCACCCGCCGCTGGCCGCCGCCATCGCGGCCTCGGATTGGGACGTGGTCTGCCACGGCTGGCGCTGGGCCGAACACTACCTGATGGACGAGGCGACCGAACGCGCCCAGATCGCCCGCGCCCACGACACCGTCGCGAGCCTGACGGGGCGCAAGCCGGAAGGCTGGTACTGCCGCTACGCCCCGTCGGTGAACACGCGCCGGCTGGTCGCCGAACACGGCGGCTTTACCTACGACAGCGACAGTTACGCCGACGAGATGCCGTTCTGGGTGGACGCGGGCGGGCGCGACCATCTGGTGATCCCCTATACGCTGGTGGCCAACGACACCAAGTTCATGGGTGGACCGCTGGTCACGGGCCGCGACTGGGGCGTCTTCCTGATCGACACGGTCGACGGGTTGCTCGCGGAATCGCACCTGCACCCGCGCATGCTGTCGGTCGGCATGCACCCGCGCATCCTGGGCCATACCGGACGCCTGCGCGGCCTGACCGACCTCATGGACCATATCGCAAACGACCCTCGCGTCTGGGTCTGTCGCCGGGGCGAGATTGCCGCGCACTTCCGCGCCCATGTCCCCGCACCATCGCAGAGGTTGCCTGCATGAGGGTCCTGCCCGACACCTCTGTTCCCCCGGCGCTTGCCCGCCATGCGGTGCTGGTGGAACCACCCGCCGCCCCTGGCGACCGCAGGATCTATTCCGACTGGCTGTCCCCGGTCGCGGGACTTTCGTTGCAATTCCACCTTAACCACGTCGCGCCCGTTGCGTTGCCGCTGACGCTGACCCGCGTGGAATGCCACCCCCAGGCCGCCCAGGTGTTCCTGCCGGTGGACGTGGACCGCTACCTTGTCACCGTGATGCCCGGGGGGGCTGCACCCGACCCCGCGGGCGCCATCTCGGTGGTGCTGCCGGGCACCGTGGGCGTGGTCTATCGCCCCGGTGCCTGGCACGCCGGGATGACTGTCCTCGGCCGCCCCGGCCACTTCGCGGTGCTGATGTGGCGGGGCGCGGTCGACGACGACCGTTTTGCCGACATTGCCCCCCTGACCATTGCCGCGCCCCAGGCGCTGACCGGAACCTGACCATGACCCACACGCCGCGCCTCTATGTCCCCGCCATCACCCCCTTCGCCCCCGACCTGTCGGTGGACACCGCGCGCTTCGTCGCCAGCTGCCGCCGCATCCTGGAGGATGGCGCCGACGGGCTGGCCGTGTTCGGCACCACCTCGGAAGCCAACTCCATGTCGGTGACCGAACGCATGACCGCCCTGGAGGCGCTGGTAGATGCGGGCATCGACCCCGCCCGCCTGATCCCCGGCACCGGCTGCGCGGCCCTGCCAGACACGGTCGCGCTGACCCGCCACGCCACGGCGCTGGGGTGCAAGGGTGTGCTGATGCTGCCGCCGTTCTACTACAAGCCGCTGTCGGATGATGCCGTGTTCGCGTCCTACGCCGCGGTGATCGACGCGGTGCCCGACGTCGCGCTCTACCTCTACCACATCCCGCAGATCTCGGGCGTGGCGCTGACCGTGCCCATGATCGCTCGCCTGATCGAGGCGTTCCCCGGCACCGTGCGCGGCCTGAAAGACAGTTCCGGCAGGTGGGACAACACCGCCGCCGTCATCGCAGCCTTCCCGCAGATCGAGACGTTCTCGTCGTCCGAAAGCCGCTTGCCGCAGAACGTGGCCGCGGGCGGCGCGGGCTGCATCAGCGCCTCGGCCAATGTGAACGCCGCGGGCATCATGCGGCTGATCCAGGCGCTGGGAACCGCGAACGAGGCCGCTGCGCTGGCCCAGGTCAGCGCCGTGCGCGCGGCCTGCGAGGGGATGCCGCTGATCCC